>CAJIZD010000003.1:0-149212 GCA_905181795.1 uncultured Planktomarina sp.
GGAAAGAATTTTCTACTAAATTTTGGGAAGATATCAAAGAGATGGGAGGAGTTGTATCTTTAACAGAGGGTGAATGCGAAGTTGAAATGTCACCATTCATAAATTCATCTCTAATTAAAATGAAATAAAAAACAAAATCCATAGTTCAAACTACTTGAGGAGATGATTTTGGACACACTTAACCTACTCAAAGGTTAAGTGGTTTTCTTGAGTCTGATGACCAAGTTCACATCTTCATCTGAGAAACTACATGAACCAATAGTATTACCTTTGTAATTCATTTAGTTGGGTGAGAAGTCCGATATCCCATTCCCTTACTTCACTCTATTTTAGAAATCCAAGTAAGGTCTTTCTCAACTTTAACTTCGGTCAGAATATGAGTCTGATGAAGATAAACTTCATATTCTGTAAGGGTAAGTTCTCCCTTGTCCTGTTGGGAATATTTAAACACCATTCCAACTTGGGTGCAGCATAATATAATAGTTACTTTTCTAATGACACTTAGGTAGTCATAACCCTCTTAATAGAAATAGTAATCTCAATGATGGATGATAAAACCATCTCATTTGTATCAGTAGTATATATAAGGATTGATGCATTAGAAATTGAGAATAATGAAAATAAATATTCTTGTGTTGCATGAATGTCACAAAGGGTTTGAGTGATACATTGCAGATACAAATGGTAAGAGAACTATGTTTTTATGAAGGTTAATTAAGCAGAGTTTTTGAGAATATCTTGTTTATATGACTGTGCGGATTTCATACAAAGGAAGTTCAAGTTTAGTCGGGTTTCGTCTGCACTTTATAAATGATTTTATATTCTCGAACTGAGATTTAAATTTTTTGGAATTATTTCTATAATCTTATTACTTTCCTCGACATCAAGTCTAAATGTTTTATTATTTTCTTTATAAGTAAATAATTTACAATAGTTCCTATTAGGTATTTTAATATTAGGAAACAATTTATTAATTATTTTCTCAAAATCCTTTTTGGACTTAGTACAAGAGGGCAAATAATTTATTGTAAAATATTTCCCTGTCTTAGGTGGCATTCTAACTTGAATTTGCAAATGTTCAGAAAAACCAGAAATTAAAACACAAGGATCTTGGGCAGTTAATATTTTTGCTTCACTAATGTTTAAATTTGAAAAACGTAAAACTAAAACTTCTTTGATATATTCAAGTTTTTGAATAATTTGATTATTGTCTATTCTGTTAATTAATTCTTTAGTGTAAGCACCAGAATGAATTTGATAATTTTTCTCCCTATCAATTCTTTCCATATGTTCAAATGTTTTATTTTCGCTTTGAGAAAATGGTCTGATAAATATATGTTGTCTACCCTGAATTTGATTTGTTAAATTTTCAAATCCGTAAACCCATTTAATTAGAGTTGCTTCAACACTAAATGCTTCTTCTTTTGTATTATATCGCCCTATAATAACTCTAGATTCTTTTTCTCCACGTTCTCTAATTTCTTTTATCTTTTTCTCTTTTCTATCTTTGTCACCAGGTTTATGATCTAAATCTCTAGAGTTTTGTCCCATTCCCACGTAGAAAGGTTTCTTTTCTTTTGGGTCAAAAATAAGATAAACAAAAAAAGGTAATAGTTTTTCAGTTTGTTGCATAAATACATGTGTGTAAGCAAACTCGATGTCTAGGGTTATGTATTTAGTAGTCTAGTTTTACTTGCTTCATATAATGGTAAGTTCAAGTTTAGTCGGATGTAATCTACACCAGATAAATCTTTTAATATTTTGAAGTTGAGTTTTGAATCTCCAACGATTCAAATGTTTGAAATATCGGATACAGTTATAACAGAGTAGAATCCATTCCTTATCTTCAAGTGTCTTCTTACAGTTCCAGACAGTATTGAATGGAAGTGTGCAGTTTTCACATTTATGGTTTTTCTTGAAGTACATTGTTAGTCACTAATCTTTTTTCCATTTTTAGGATGTCCCAGTAATCATTAAATCTTCGGCAAATGCAATCGTCAGTCATTTGCGAAATGAATTTCAGCTACATTACCAGTAACAACGGTCTCCTTTAATTGTATGCCATTCTTATAATGACCTCTTGTGTACTCGTAATTGATGAGTACGGCACTGTCTCTGGCAATAAGCGCTAACCCTAGTTACCTCTCCCTCTCTATCTACCATTCTTGCCAATGGCCGTTAGTGCATGATTTGTCCCTTTTCATTATAACCAATCGCAAAAACCTTGCGCGTTTACCATTCTTCCAACCTGACCTTTATACATTAATTGTCCATTATTTACGATGGTAACTAACCCAAGAACCTTGTCTACATATGCAATTATCTTTCACCTTGTAGTCTCTTCATGAACCTTATAGTCTATGTCCTTGTTAAGTCTAGTCATTAGTTTCCCTTTGTCTTTACCCAGTCGTTCCATCTTTGTTCGACTCAATTTTTCCAGTAAATGGAACTTCAGTAAATTTCTTATAATAAAGACCATCTCTTTTACCAAGTCATCCATTGTTTCACTCCAAACAACAGATGCAGATAAACAAAGAAGAACTGTAACTCCCAACATCAAAAAGAATTTCTTATAGACTGCAATCATTTACTACTCTGGACTAATTCATCGTTATTAACTGGAACTATACATTGAACAGTTTCACCACCACAGCAGTCATCTACAACCCTCTTACAAGTCAAACATTGGTAATGTGATTGGACATAGATAAATCCTTTTGGACTACTACAATATGGACAAGGAAGATTAGTATTCATTTGACTAATTTATTAAAGGGTTAAGGTGTATTGAAGGATTAATATAAAAAAAGATATAACCTTTTAATAAAATAAAAAAACAGACTATTCCCAGAAAAACTTTTAGATTTTTACTCATAATATTAAATTCCTCATAGTCTTTCAATCAAAATAGAAGTGCAGTTAAAGAACTAATAATCGTAACAATTGTTTCCTTTATACTTCCAAGATGTAACTATACCATCTTCAAGTATCATAGTGATATCACAGTTTGAAGTAACAAGAATTGGTGGCATTCCTCCAGAAGAATATACATTTCCATAGTAATCAGTACTTACAGTTGGTGCATAACCTCCTACCATTGCTTGACTACTATTTTTCCAAGTAAGGTATTTTTTACCATCATCTGTTTTATAATGATTTGTTGGAGTACCCCATTTATCAATTAATGCACTTTCCTTTGCACCTATCCAAGATTCTAAAACCTTTTCGTGGTCTAATTTTGAGGTACAACTTGATACTAAAAAAAAACTATTGATTAATAAATTTCTCATAGTCATAGTTTAATCATTTTTATTTTTATTCCAACCTACAAATCTATTGGAAAAACCACCTGGCATATCTCTGACAGGGTGGGTTTCTATATATTCCATACATTGGTCAAATAGATATTTTAATTTGTTCTTATCACAATTATCTATAATTCTATTTCCTTCATCACCATAATTAAGAATGTCATAAATTAATCCATATCTGGAATCTTTTCTTTTTGGACTTTTACTCAATAGACTATAATTACTAAGGTCTAGAATACCTTGATTGTAACCTACGATTGAATCTTTATGTTTCTTTACTTCTGTAATTTGTTTTTCAATTTCCATATATTTATTTTAAATCATAACCACAGAAAATTTAACAAAAAAGTATCCATACACATCTAACTGTGTGGAGTGACACCATTTATGTTTTTTTATGATTCTAGTTGAACAGGTCAGATGATTAAATTAAACACATTTCTTATCCCAAGTGATTTCGTGGAAATCAGACTCGTATAATTCTTTCATTATCTTCTGTTCTCTTATCTTGAGTCTTTCTAATTGTTTTGGAGTTGGTGGTTTGTAGTTTGGATTTTGATAAAGTCTAATCCATTTGGTTAATCTCATTCTTCCACTCAAATATTATTCTCCTTTTTTTGTTTCAATTCTTTATCTACTTTAAGTTTTTCTTCTAACTGCATTTTCTCTAATTGTTTAAGTGTTGGAAATTTAGTTCTAAACCATTTGTAATATTCTATTAATTTCGAAAATATCATTAATCTACTTCCTTAAAAATACTTGAATACTTAGCAATCAAGTTCTCTGGTTTAAGATGAGTATATCTGAATAATTGTCTTACGTCTTTATGACCAGATATTAATGCAACCTCTGGAACAGATAATCCCATTTCAAAGAATCTTGATACTGCTTCATGTCTTAAATCATGAAATCTTAATCCTTTTATATTGGATTTATTTCTACATCTCTCCCATGCAAGTCTTAAACAATTAGCAGATATAGGAAATACAAACTCAGATGATTGAGTAAGATTTGATAGTAATTGTATTGCAGTTTTAGTTAATGGAATGTGTCTGTCATCTCCGTTTTTAGTGTCATACAAAGAGGCAATTCCAGTATCTAGGTTTACATCATTCCATTTAAGTTTAAGTATCTCAGATCTTCTCATTCCAGTTTCAACTGCAAATTGAATGATAGTAGAGATGTATTTGTTTCTTTGTTTTTCTGCATAAGAGATAAGAACAGACAGTTCATTTGAAAGAAGTCTTCTTGTTCTTGGTTTGTGAGGTGAGGGGATGTCTAGTCCATTAAAAGCATTAAATGGTATCCCATAATCTCCATTTGTCTATTGCAATTTTAAAAACTCTTTTATTAACATCAATTCAGATTTAATAGTTCCATCTTTGACTATTAATTTTCTGTCTGCACAAAATTGTTCTAAATGTCTTTTTGTTAAATTTATAACTTTGATCTCACCTATCCATGATCTAGATAAAACATTTAACTTAAAACAAACAATTGTTATAACTTTTTAACTTGGGAAGAATTTCTACTTTATATTTATTAAATAAGTCTTTTAACTTTAAACTTTTAATATCTTTTTCTGGAATTGGTTTTGACCTAAGTTCTTTTTCAAAACTAATAACCCATTCAGTTGCATCTAATTTAGTTGTAAATGTTTTTGTAAAACTTCTCCATCCAGACATTCTAACTTGAGCGTTCCAAGATTTTCCTCTTTTACGCACACATCCCATGATTTGACTCCTTTTACTGTGTCAAATCTGTGTCAAAACTGAGTATTCTCTGAGGTGTATTTAGTATCTATTCTTTTAACTAATTGATATTAAAAAGAAAGAAATGGTGCGCTCGAGAAGATTCGAACTCCTGACCCCTAGATTCGTAGTCTAGTGCTCTATCCAGCTGAGCTACGAGCGCACATTAAACAATGTTATAGTTATCTATATAAATAAATATTATCAAGTAAGAAAATAAATATTATAAATTAGTATATTATAGTGTATTAAAAATAATTAGATTAATTGAAGAGTAATATGAGTAATAATAATATTTACGATAAATCCTTTCCAGTATCTTGGGAAGAGTTACACAGAAATAGTAAAGCCTTGGCTTGGCGTTTGTCAGAAATGAAACCTTACAAAGGAATCATTGCCGTTACAAGAGGTGGTCTTGTGCCAGCTGCAATAGTAGCAAGAGAACTTGATATAAGGTTAATTGATACAGTATGTGTTCTTTCATATAATCAAAAAACCAAAGGTGATGTTAACTGTATTAAAACATGCAAATATTGCAGATGATGGTCAAGAATGGCTCATTGTAGATGATCTTGTTGATACGGGAGAAACAATTAAGGCTATAAGATTAACCTTGCCTAATGCTCATTATGCCACTGTTTATGCTAAGCCAAGTGGTAGAGAACAAGTAGATACATTTATTACTGAAGTGTCACAAGATACTTGGATATATTTTCCATGGGATATGGAAATGAAACCAGCTCCTACAATATCTGAGCGTACAAAAAAATAATGATATTGACTAACGAGTGTAATGTGTCTAAAAAGCTAAAACAAATAAATTAAGAAGGCTGTATTAAATACAGAATTAAAATGAAACGTACATTTCAACCAAGTAATTTAGTTAGAAAAAGAAGGCATGGATATAGAAGTAGAATGTCTACTGTTGGTGGTAGAAATGTTATTCGTAGCAGAAGATCCAAAGGTAGAAAAAAGCTTTCAGCTTAGTTAATATTCTTTAAAAATATTTATTTTATTTAGTTAAATTAATCAATAGGCTGGTAAAATGAAACTGCAAACTTTAAAACACAGGAAAGATTTTGTCTTATCTAATAAGTTTGCAAAAAAAATTTTTAGCAAAAATTTCATTCATTCAAAAATATACTAATTCAGACAGCATAAAGATTTAAATCTAAAATTTGGCTTTACTGCTACTAAAAAAATTGGGAATGCCGTTATAGAAATAGAGCTAAAAGAAGAATGAGAGCTCTAGTAAGTAGGTTTGTCAAAGAAGATATATATTCTTTTGATAATAAAAGTAGTTATGTTTTGGTTGCAAAATCATCTTTAAATAAAGCACTCTTTATAAATCTATATTCTGAGATGCAACAATGTTTGAATAAGTTATGATCAAAAATATTGGTACAAAATGTTTATAAATTTAATTAATATTTATAAATATCTTATTTCACCTCTTTTAGGTAATAATTGTAGATTTTTGCCTACTTGTTCTGAGTATACTAAAGATTCTATTATAAATTTGGTTTGGTAAAGGGCTGTTGGTTAGGTTTGAAAAGAATACTGAAATGTCATCCTTGGGGAAAAGGTGGTTATGATCCAATTAAATAATTTAATTTTTTCATTTCTTTAAAATATTGCTTCTTTAAGGTAAATAGTTATATCTAAATTATTTTAAATTTGTGAATATAATATAGAAAGTTAAGTGAGATAAAATGAATCCAGAAACTCGAAATTTAGTAGCAGCCATTTCATTATCTATGGCAGTTTTAATTGGTTATCAATTATTATTTGTTGATCCAAAAAAAGATCAGATTAACAAGAAAATGTAGTTAATAATTTTCTGATAATTCTAATATTCCTATTCCTTCAAATGATAACAGTGTAACTGTTACCATGAAGATATAAAACAGAGAATTTAAAAACTGTTCCTAGAGTTCTGTTAAATAGTAATGAAACTTCTGGTTCTATATCTCTTAGAGGTGCAAGAATAGATGATATTACTCTTACACAATATAGAGAAACACTTGATGCTGACAGTAGTTTAATTAACCTTCTTTTAAAATCTAATGAAAAAAATCCTTATTTTATTGAGCATGGTTGGAGCAGTCCAGACGGCTTAAAAGTGCCAAATGGAAAAACATTATGGAAATCATCAAAAAATCTCTTATCACCTGATACTAGCTAACTTTATCCTGGGATAATGGTGAAGGTATAATTTTTTATCAAGATATAAGCGTAGATGACACATTTATGTTTACTATTAATCAAAGAGTAAAAAATAATACTAATAATGCCTTACATTATATCCATATGGATTAATAAGAAGAACAGGTGAGCCAGAAACTACTAAGTTTTTTGTTCTACATGAAGGACCTTTGGGTGTTTTTGATGGAACTTTATCTGAAAAAAGCTATGAAGACCTAGCAGATCTGGAAAAAAGGGAATAAATATAAAGCCACTGAAAGTGGTGGTTGGACAGGTTTAACAGATAAATATTGGATGACGGCTTTATTGCCAGATCAAAATGAAAAATATAGTTTTACTTATAGATACTTGAACTCAAGTGGAGGACAGTATCAAACAGATTTTCTTGGAAAAGCAGTTAAAATTCAACCAAAATCTGAAGGTAATTTTTATCAAGATCATTTGCTGGTGCTAAGAGGTTAGCATTGTTTGATGATTATGAAGAACGTTTCAATGTAAAACATTTTGATCTTAGCAATTGATTTTGGCTGGTTTTATTTTCTAACAAAGCCATTCTTTTATGCTTTATCTTGGGCAAATGATTATTTAGGTAACTTTGGATTAGCAATATTGGCAATAACAGTATTAGTTAAAACTTGTATTTTTTCCATTAGCAAACAAATCATATAAAAGCATGGCAAAAATGAGAAACCTTTCACCTGAAATTCAAAAATTAAGAGAAAGAGTTGGCGATGACAGGCAAAAACTAAATCAGGAAATGATGAATTTATATAAAAAAGAGAAGGTAAATCCTGCGGCAGGGTGTTTACCAATATTAGTTCAAATACCAGTTTTTTTGCTCTTTATAAAGTTTTGTTTGTATCTATAGAAATGAGACAAACTCCTTTTTTTGGATGGATAAAAGACTTGTCTGTTCAAGATCCAACCAGTATTCTTAATTTGTTTGGCTTATTACCTTACAGTACTTCTATATTTCCTGACTTTTTAAACCTTGGTAGTTTGGCCTCTGTTGATGGGTGTGACTATGTTTTTACAGCAACGTCTTAACCCAACTCCTCCGGATCCTATTCAAGCAAAGATTTTTGCCTGGATGCCAGTTGCATTTACATTTTTATTAGCTACTTTCCCAGCAGGTTTAGTTATATATTGGACATGGAATAATCTCCTTTCAATTTGTCAGCAATGGTTAATTATGAATGGAATGAAAAAAAAACCTAAATAAAGGTCTCTGATAGATTGCAATACGAAGATATTGAAATTGAAAAAGCTAGAAAACTTTTTTCTGGAGAATGTAAGTTTATAGCTGCAGCTCTAAAAGCGAATGCTGTTCCTTTAGAAGAATGCAATGAAATAGCTTTTGCTGGAAGATCGAATGTTGGTAAAAGTTCACTCGTAAATGCTTTAACTAATAGAAAAACTTTAGCAAGAACAAGTCAAACACCTGGGAGAACCAGACAATTAATATTTTTTGAACTTAGTCATCAATTAACAAAACTTAGACTTGTAGATTTACCAGGTTATGGTTATGCAAAGGCTCCTAAAAAAGATATACAGTCATGGACATCATTAACTATAAAATATTTAAAAGGAAGACCTTCATTAAGAACCGTTTGTTTATTGATTGATAGTAGGCGAGGTGTTGGAGACTATGATGAATTAATTATGAAAGAGTTAGACTCTGCAGCTGTAAGTTGGGTTGTTATTCTTACAAAGTCTGATAAATTAACTGAAGAAGAGATAACCAATATAAAAGAAATAACAAATAAAATCGTATCAAAACACCCAGCCTGCTTATCCCGAAATATTTGTAACATCCAGTTTGAAAAATGATGGTATTCCGTTGCTTAGGACATACCTAGCAAGTCTTTCATGAAAATATTATAAAATATTATTTTTTTTAATAATATGGTATTTAATAATTATATAATATTTATGAATGGTTTAAGTAGTTGAAAAATAATAAAGATCAAATCCAATCTGAATGGCTAAAAAAAGCTGATCTGCTAACTGAAACATTACCCTTTATGAAGAGGTATGCCAATAAAGTTATTGTTGTGAAGTTTGGCGGTAATGCTATGGGTAAAAAAGAATATATAACCAGCTTTGCTAATGACATTGTTTTATTGCAACAAGTAGGAATGCTTCCAGTTGTTGTTCATGGTGGTGGTCCTCAAATTGGAGAAATGCTATCGAAATTAAAAATTAAAACTGAATTTATCAATGGTCTCAGAGTAACAGATTCAGCGACTATAGACGTAGTTGAAATGGTGCTTAGTGGCGTTACAAATAAATCAATTGTAACAGCAATTTCAAACTCAGGTGCAAAATCAGTTGGCATATCTGGAAAAGATGGAAATTTGATTACAGCTAAGCGGTTGACAAAGATAGACGAAAACTCTGATTCTAATCTAGAAAAAGTAATAGATCTCGGTTATGTTGGAGAACCTGAAAAAATTGATCCTCAAGTAATTAAGGCCCTTATTAATGAAAAAATGATCCCTGTGATTGCACCAGTTGGAATGGGAAATGACGGTTTGACATATAATATTAATGCTGACACTGCTGCAGGAGCTATTTCAGCTGCAATGAAAGCATCTAGAATGATAATGCTTACAGATGTAACTGGTGTTCTTGACAAAAATGGTAATTTGATTCCTGATTTAACGATAGATCAAGCACTTGAACTTATCGAAAAGAAAGTAGTTGTTGGTGGCATGATTCCAAAAGTTAAGACTTGTATAGACGCTGTCCAAGGTGGCGCAGAAGCTTCAGTAATTATGGATGGAAGAATGCCTCATTCTTTATTATTAGAGTTATTTACTGAACATGGTGTAGGTACAATTATTCGAAAAAACCCAAACTAAATATGACAAATTCTAGCGCCAACTTAATAAGTGAAAATAACTTTGATACCGTCAATTTCATAAATGAATATGACTATTGGATATTTGACTTGGATAATACTATTTATGATTTTCATCTAGGTTTATTTAGAAGAATTTCACAAAGAATGACGGAGTATATTAAAAATTTATTCAATATCAATCATGACGAAGCTCTTAGTTTACAAAAAAATATGTATAAAAAATATGGGTTAACTTTAAGAGGTCTTATAATTGAAAAGAATATTGACCCTGAGCCATTTCTTAATTACGTGCATGATGTAGGGTTTGATGATCTCAAAACAGATTATGAATTAAAAGAACTATTAAGCAAAATTAAAGGACAAAAACTTATCTATACAAATGCATCTTTTCATCATGCTAAAAACATTCTAAAATCTATGGGGATTTTTGAAGAATTTGAAATAATTTTTGATATTAAAGACGCTAACTATATAGCTAAACCTGATTTCAAGTCGTATGATATGATGAAAGAAAAATTTGGACTCAATAATAATAACATTAACAGAAGTATTTTTTTCGAAGATACTGCAAAAAATTTAAAGCCTGCAAGTGAGCTGGGAATGGGTACAGTTTGGATTGAAAATGATTTCAATAGAAAAGAAGCTGACATTTATCAAGAATATATTGATTTCACTGGATCAGACATTAAAACTATCTTAAGAAATATGATAAAAAAATGAAATGATTTGATGTTGAGATATAATTATAAGGAAATAAAATGGAATTAGAAAAAATAAAATTAATAATTGAACGCGTATTTGACAATAACGAGGACGTAAATCCAAATACTACAGGTGAAATTAAGCAAGCAATAGATTTAGCCTTAAATTACTTAGATAAAGGTGAACTGAGGGTTGCTGATCCAATTGGTAACAGTCAATGGAAAGTCAACCAATGGCTAAAAAAAGCAGTTTTATTATCTTTTAAAATTAATGATATGGACATCATTTCAGGTGGACCTCAAAGTGTTAATAACGGTCCTGCTAATTGGTGGGATAAAGTACCTTCAAAATTTTCTGGATGGGGTAAAGAAGAATTCAAAACAGCCGGTTTTAGAGCAGTTCCAGGTTGTGTAGTAAGACATTCAGCATTTATAGCACCTAGTGTAGTATTGATGCCATCATTCGTAAATATTGGAGCATACGTAGATACTGGTAGCATGATTGATACTTGGGCAACAGTTGGGTCTTGTGCTCAAATTGGAAAAAATGTTCATATTTCAGGTGGAGCAGGGATAGGCGGAGTATTAGAACCTATACAGGCAGGGCCTGTAATAATCGAAGATAATTGTTTTATAGGTGCTAGATCTGAAGTAGCCGAAGGTGTAGTGATTGAAACTGGAGCTGTATTATCTATGGGCGTTTTTATAGGTGCCTCTACAAAGGTTATAGATAGAAACACTGGTGAAATCTACGTTGGAAGGGTTCCAGCATATTCTGTAGTTGTACCTGGCGCTCTTCCAGGCAAATTATTGCCTGACGGCTCACAAGGGCCAAGCTTGTATTGTGCAGTTATTGTAAAAAAGGTAGATGCTCAAACACGTTCTAAAACATCTGTAAACGAATTATTAAGAGATTAATTAAGGCGGTTTATGTCAGATATAGTCAATCCAATAGAATTAACTTCCGAGTTAATCCAATGTAAGAGTATCACACCAAAATCTGAGGGTTCTTTAGATATTATAATATCATATTTAGAGCCATTAGGTTTTAATTGCGAAAGGATAGATTTTGGTGAAGGAATTGAGAAAGTAGAAAATTTATATGCTCGATTTGGAAACATAGAACCTAACATTGCATTTGCTGGTCACGTGGATGTAGTGCCAACTGGCGACATCAATAATTGGAGCATAAATCCTTTTTCTGGAGAAGTAAAAGAAGGTAAGGTTTGGGGGAGAGGCGCTGCTGACATGAAATCTGGGATTGCGGCATTTATAGCTGCTGTTTCGGATTTTTTAAAAGATAATAAAAACCTCAAAGATTTTGGAAGTATTTCTTTTATCATCACAAGTGATGAAGAAGGTAAAGCCATTAATGGAACAAAAAAAGTTGTTGATTGGTTAAAAGCTAAATCTGAAACCATTAGTGGCTGTATCGTAGGAGAGCCTACCAATGTTACTAGAATGGGTGATACGTTAAAAATTGGAAGAAGGGGAAGCTTCACGGGCTCATTAACAGTCACAGGTATACAAGGGCATGTAGGTTATCCTCATTTAGCAGAAAATCCAATTAATTCACTTTTGAAAATGTTGGAACCTTTTTCTAAAATATATTTAGACGAAGGCACTAAAGACTTTCAACCCAGTTCCATAATGATTACCAGTATTGATGTGAATAACGATGCTAGCAACGTAATTCCTGGAGAAGTTAAAGCGAAGTTTAATATCAGATTTAATACTTTGCATTCAGCTTCTTCATTAAAAGCTATGTTAGAAAAGCAATTTAGTACTGTTACTTCAAATTATAAATTTGATTTTTTTTGTAATGCCGAACCATTTCTTACAAATGATGATTTTTTACAAACCACACTGCAAAAGGCTATTCAAAAAGTAGTGGATATTAATCCAGAAAAATCCACATCAGGTGGAACATCAGATGCAAGATTTATCTCTAAAATTTGCCCAGTTATTGAATTTGGTTTAGTTGGTAAAACAATGCATAAGATTGATGAGAATGTTGAAGTTAATGACATTATTAATTTAACAAAAATATATAATCAATTTTTATTTAATTACTTTGGAGTGAAGTATAGTGATTAATCCCCCACCCAATCCAAGTGTAATTAAAAATGGTATAGTTTCAGCCTTCAAATTTATGTCTAAGAGAAATAATGTAACTAGCGTATTTAATTTAAATAGTAATGGTTTTTGGGATAGTTGTTGGACAGTATTTTTAATAAATGCTGTCGTGTCTGCCTTGGCATCTTATGGTATTAAAGCAAATCTTGACGGTGATATTCAAAGTGGAATCTTACCAAGGCTTCTTTTAATTACTATAATTGATATTTGTCTATTTTCTATATTAGTTAATGCAATATTTCAAAAAATTGGAAAGCCGGATGCTTTTTATAGATTTATAATTCCATTTAATTGGATACAATCGTTCCAAGCAATTGCAATGTTATCATTTGCAGTATTAGGGTTGATATTTCCTCCTTCAGTATTTGTCTTTATTGGAATTGGTGTTGTGATTTGGGTGACTTTTTCTTTGTGGAGAGTTGGAAAAGAAGAGATCGGTTTGACAGGTTGGGGAGCTACAGGAATGATTTTTCTATCAGTGATTATTGAAGCAAGTCTAGGTATGTTATCCAGATCTTTATCTATGTCCTTTTAAACAATTATTTCTTTAGTTCTGCGTCATAAATTAAGGGCCAATTATTATTTAAGACATCATCTGGATAATCTACCTTTTCTAAATACAAACCATCAGGTGGTGCTGTAGGGCCTGCTAAACTTCTATTTTTACCTTTGAGTATTGTGTCCATATCTTGAGGTTTTAAGGTTCCATCTCCTATTTTTAAAATTGTTCCTGCTATTATCCTTACTTGACTATGTAAAAAACTTTTAGCTATCACTCTAATAACAATTTCTTCACCTTCAGTGGAAAAGGTAACTTCATCTAAAGTCCTAATGGGTGACTTAGCTTGACATTTTATAGTTCTAAAACTTGTGAAGTCATGTTTACCTATTAAATATCTTATACCTTTTTGCATCAAATTAAGATCTAAACTTTTTCTACAGTGCCAAACTTTACCTTTATTAATTCCTGGAGGAGCAGCTCGACATAAAATTCTATACTTGTAGTAACGTTTAATTGCACTAAAGCGGGCATTAAATTCTGTATTTACAGGTTTGGCTGAAATTACTCTAATACCTGTATCTTTCAGTAGAGCATTAAAGGCAGAAATTATGTAAAAGGGATTTTTGGATGTTAATCTATGATTTGACGGTAATTCTATATGAGCAACCTGACCTAATGCGTGCACCCCTGCATCGGTTCGTCCAGAGCCTTGAATATGAAATTCATCATTAAAAATTTGTTTAGCAACTTTCTCAAGGCTTCCCTGTACAGATACTCCTATGTCTTGTTTCTGCCAACCAACTAAACCATTACCATCATACTCTATCAACAGAGCATACTTTATTGTGCTTTCAAATTCCAAATTTATCACCAACAGATAATTTTATACCATTAAGATATGCTGAGGCAGAGATAATATTCTTACCTGGTTTTTGAACTTCTAAAATTTCTAAAGTTGTTTTGTTTCCGCAAGCTACAAAAATTTTTTTACCAATGTTTAAAATTGTTCCATGTGGTTGATCATGAACATCATTATTACTCTGTGTTGTAATTATTTTAATTAAACCATTGGGGCCATTAGTAAAAGTGCCTGGAAAAGGATAAAATGCTCTGACCTTATTAGAAATTTCTAAAGCCGTTAAGTTCCAATCTATTTCAGACTCAATTTTTTTAATTTTATGAGCATATTTTATACCTTCTATTTCCTGTTTTTGGGGTAACAAAATTCCTTTAGTATATTTATATAAAGCTTCTTCTAATATTTGTGCAGTGAGATCAGATAACTTGTCATGTAGTGACTTTGAAGTGTCGTTATTTTCAATATTAATTTTTTTTGATAAAAGGATTGGCCCAGTATCCATTCCTTTTTCCATTATCATGATGCATGAACCGCTAGTTGTGTCACCTGCCTCAATAGCCCTTTGAATTGGAGCGGCTCCTCTCCATCTGGGTAGGTTGCTAGCATGACCATTAACACAGCCAAATTTAGGTATTTTCAAATATTTTTCTGGTAGAATTAAACCATAAGCGACGACGACGACGACATCAGGTTTTAGTTTTTTATACTCATCAAATACATCATCACTTTTTAAAGTATGAGGTGTCATAGTCTTTAGGTTTAGTTTTTTAGCCGTAGATTGTATAGGTGATTCAATTGTCTTCATCCCCCTACCATTGGGACGGGGAGGTTGTGAATAAACAGCTAAAATATTATATTGAGCTGCAAGCAATTTTAAACTTGGAACTGCAAAATCTGGAGTTCCCATAAAAATTAAATTCAATCATTCCTCATTTTTTTTAATCAGTTGAATATTCTTTAATAGCTTTTTTTAGTATCATTTCTCTTTTTAATCTAGATATATGATCAATAAAAAGAATACCATTTAGATGGTCAATCTCATGTTGAATACATGTTGCTAATAAACCATCAGCATTCAAAGTTACATTTTTTTTATTTTCGTCTGTATACTCAACTTTAAGTGATGCAGGTCTTTTTACGTTAGCGTTATAACCAGGTATAGACAAACAACCTTCTTCTCTTTCATTCATCTTATCACCTAAACTAACTAACTTCGGGTTAATCATCTTAATTGGAGACGGTTTTATACCATTTTCTTTTAATTTCTTGTTATATTCTTCTTCAGTTAAATTTTCAGTTTCAAAATCAACTTCACCACAATCCATTACAATTAATCTCTTATCAATTGCTATTTGTGTAGCAGCAAGGCCAATACCATTTGCATCATACATTGTCTCTAACATATCATCCAGGAGTGATAAAATATTTTCATCAATATCAATAACTGGTTTAGCTACAACTTTGAGAAATGGATTTGGTATTTTAATAATTTCCTTGATACTCATCTTTATACTAATCCTAATAATATATTATTTTATGCTAGTTAATTAAAAATCAATTTGTATTATTATACTCATTTGTAAATGGAGTTAAAATGGATTTCCAAAATTTATTAATATTCATTCTTTTTTTTATTATAATATCATTTGTAGTGTTTCTAATCTGTAAAATATATTTTGAAAATAAAAATAAGAACAATAATGAAGATAAATATTTTACAAGACGAAAAAAGTCAAATTACAGAGCTAAAAGGTGCAGTTGCCCAGTTAAGTATTTCCATAGAAGAAAGACTAGGTAACATTGGTTCTTCTATTGGCAATAGCTTAAATCAACAAACTCAAAGCACTCAAAAATCACTTACAGAAATGCATGAAAGATTAGCTGTCATTGATCGTGCACAAGAAAATATTCACTCGTTGTCAAATCAAGTGAATGATTTACAAAATATATTATCTAATAAACAATTAAGAGGTGCTTTTGGAGAAGTTCAACTGGAAAATATTGTAAGAGATGCCTTGCCTCAAAATGCATATCAGTTTCAGTATACACTAACGTCTAATAGTAGGGTTGATTGTATAGTAAAAATGCCTGAACCACCTGGACCTATTTGTATAGATTCGAAGTTTCCGTTGGAAGATTATAAAAAATTTGCTGGCGCAACCAATGATCAAGAAAAAAAAGATAATCTAAGATTATTTCATAATGCTGTCCAAAAGCATATAAAGGACATTGCAGAAAAATATATATTGCCAGGTGAAACTTCTGACTCGGCTATCATGTTTCTTCCTAGCGAATCAATTTATTCAGAAATTAATATAAGGTTTCCTAAGCTTGTTAATGAAAGTAGAAATAAGAAAGTTTATATGGCAGGCCCTGATAATTTAATGCTTTTACTGCATACTGTTAGAGCTATTTTAAGAGATGCTACAATGAGTCAAACTGCTGGTAAAATACAAATTGAAGTTGATAAATTAACTAATGATTTAAATTTATTGGCAGATAGAATATTTAAACTAGATAAACATTTTGATTTAGCAAGAAAAGATCTAGACGACATAAAAATTTCTCATAGAAAAATTGAGAATAGAGGCAACTTAATTACTTCAATAGACATAGACGAAAAGAAAAAGATTAAGTAACTCTATGACACTATTGTAAAATATTTCTAGCCTTTAACGCTTGTGCGATTGTTCCGTCGTCAAGGAAATCTAGTTCTCCTCCTATAGGAACACCATGAGCTAATCTAGTAACTTTAATATTAAATTTCTCAAGTCTTTCTGCTATGTAATGAGCTGTAGTTTGTCCATCTAAGGTGGCTGAAATTGCTATAATCACCTCAGTATATTTCTGAACTTCTAATCTTCTTTCTAATGAAGCGATGTTTAATTGCTCTGGGTTTATGCCATCTATTGCAGATAAAACACCACCTAAAATATGATACTTTCCGTTATATACGTTTGACCTTTCTAATGCCCAAAGATCAGCAACAGTTTCAACTACACAAACTAAGCTATTATTTCTTGAAGAATTACTGCATATTTCACATATATCTTTTTGATCTAAGTTTCCACACTCTATACATTTTTTTATTTTATCTGCAACTTCGGTCATATCTTGAATAAGAGGTAAAAATAACTTTTCTCTATCTTTTAATAAATGTAATACGGCTCTTCGGGATGAACGCGGTCCTAATCCAGGAAGTTTTGATATTTTTTTAATTAATTGCTCAAGAATTTGTTCAGACATTTTAATTTTCTAATTTTAATTATTATCTTTAATAGAACTTATTTTAGCCTCAGGGAAATATTTAAATATTTCTGCAACGTCTTTATGTGATTTTATTTTCTCTTTAGCTTCGTCAAGTTCAATAGCTTGCTTCTCTACAATTGTCTTCTCGCCTTCTTCTTCAGATGATAAAACTGACCATTTTTCTTTAGTGATTTGTTCTAGAGCTAACGACAATTTTTTTAAAATCTGAATTTCGGTATTTGTTTTAAGCCTTAATTTAATCAAACCAACATCATAGGAAATTAAATGTGCGTTATTTATTATTTGAGCGTGTAGGAGCGCCTCTTTATTCTCTAACAATAAATTTAGCATTTCTGAAAAGTTTTTTGGGCTCTTAGATTCTTTTATTTCATCTTTAGAGTTTTTTATTACGCCTGGTTCTAAAATTGTTTCATCTATCTGATTTTCATTAGAAACATTTAGCATTTGTTGGGTTTTTAACATTTCTTTATTTTGAGGTTTTTCTGTAGCTTTTGACTGAACAGGTGTTTCAAGGGTATTTTTTTTGTTTGATAATTCATCTAAAAGAGCAGCTGGGTCCGGTAGTATAGATGCAAAGCATAACTTAATGATAGTCATGGATCCAGATTGCTCTTCATTTGGAGCATATTTTAATTCTTCAATACTTTTAATTAAAATTTGCCAAGTTTTAACTAGTTTAGGAAGACCAAATGATGAAATATTCAAAATATCTTTTTGGATTATTTCTGGAATGTTAGCATCAACTTTGATAACGTTTAATTTAGAAGCCAAGTGACATATTTCTAACAAGTTGGAAATGATTTGAATTGGTTGAATGCCATTATGTATGATTTCACTATAAAGTTTTAAAGCTTTTTCACAGTTATTAGAAAGGCAAAGCTCTATCAGCTCTATGTTTTTTTCATAACCATTTAGGCCTAACATATTTAACACGACTTCGTCTTTTATATCATCTTGGCAAAGAGATGCTGCTTGATCCAATAATGACAAAGCGTCTCTAACAGAACCTTCGCTAGCTTTGCATATCTGGAACAGAGAATCTTTTTCAAATTTAATATTTTCAGATTCACAAATTTTACTTAAATGAGTTCTTAAGGTATCAATATCGACTCTTTGAAGATCAAATCTTTGGCATCTAGATATTATTGTAGCAGGTATTTTCTTTATCTCGGTTGTTGCAAAAATAAATTTAACATTTTCTGGAGGTTCTTCTAATGTTTTTAATAAGGCATTAAACGCAGCGTTAGATAACATGTGAACTTCATCTATTATGTAAACTTTGAAACGAGCATTATTTGGAGAATACATTACGGCATCAATGATTTCTCTTATACCGTCCACGCCAGTTCTACTCGCTGCATCAACTTCAATAACGTCAAGGAAGTTTCCTTTATTAATAGATTTGCACGGAGAACAATTATTACAAATTTCAAAAGTAGGTTCTGTATTATTTTCATTACCTACACAATTCAATGCTTTAGCAATAATTCTAGCCGTAGTAGTTTTGCCAACCCCCCTTATGCCGGTTAAGAGGAAAGCGTGAGCCAGTCTACCTTTATTAAGTGAGTTGTTGAATGTTTTAACAAGTGAGTCTTGTCCTATTAACTCATTGAAATCATTAGGCCTGTATTTGCGGGCTAAAACTCTATAATTTTTTTGTTCAGTAATATTATTGATTTGTAATCTCGTTTTTTAAAATAAAAAAACGAAGGGCCTCACAACCCGCTATCATTGTTACGGCTGCTTCCTTTCGGACCTGACCGGATTAGCAAGAATTACGTCCATGCGACCCTCCAATAATATGTATGTTATAAATCTAAATAATATGCAAGAAATTACATAAATTATGTTTTATTTTTTTTGGCTCTAGGATAAGTACCTAGAATTTTTGTAGAATTTGGTTCAGTGTAAAAGTACATCTCTTCAAGTGCATTTTGCATTGATGCAGTTTCTGGGTGTCCTTCAGCGTCAACATAAAACCTTGCAGCATTCATTTCTTTTCCGCCAATATAACTCTCAAGTTTCGTAAGATTAATACCGTTAGTAGCAAAGCCACCTAATACCTTGTATAAAGCAGCAGGAACAGATCTTACCTCAAAAATTATTGTTGTAACAGATTTTGTGGTGTTAACTGATGGCATTATAGGTTCTCTACCCATTATTAAAAACCTAGTTGTGTTATGTGTAGCATCTTCAATGTTACTTTTTAAAACCTTTAAATTATAAATTTTAGAAGCCATATCTGATGCTATGGCTGCAATTGTTGGGTCATCTGTTCTAGAGACTTCTTCAGCAGCTCCAGCAGTATCTATGTGTTGGACGGGTAATAAATTATAATCAGAAATAAATTTTCTACATTGAGCAAGTCCTTGAGCATGACTCTTCACACTTTTGATATCTTTTAAATCAGAGTTCTGTAAACCTAGCAATTGATGATTTACTCTTTGGAAATGCTCGCCAATAATAAATAAACCACTATCAGGTATTAAATGATGTATGTCAGCAACTCTTCCAGCCAATGAATTTTCAACTGGGACCATCGAATAATCTGATAAACCCTTCTTTGTTGCATTTAACATATCTTCAAATGAATTACATGGTAACGTTTTTGCTCCTGGAAAATAGGCATCACAAGCCATATTTGAGTATGCTCCTGGCCTACCCTGAAAGGCAATAATTAAGTCACTCATATTTTTATTCATTATAATTCTCTATTTATTAAATTTTAGTTAGTGTCCTTTTAACTAAATAGTTAAGATAAGTCTTTGAAAAACTTTGTAGCTTTTTTTAAGTCAAATTCTGTATCAACTCCAATTGGATGATCGGATGTTATAATAGCGTCAATAATGATGCCTGCTTCAAGTGCTCGAAGTTGTTCTAGTTTTTCCGATTTTTCTAGGGGTGAAGGTTTTAGATTAACAAATCTTTTTAATATTTTTCTTTTCCAAGCATAGATCCCGACATGATGCCATATATTTGTTTCACCACAAGGAATACATGCTCTGCTAAAATACATGGCCCTGCCAATATCGCCCACTACGGGATTATCTTTTGCAAAAGCTATTGCTGCTTTTACTACAGATTTATCATCATACTCTTCTGGACTTGCCTTAACTACTACTGTTGCAATTTCTTTAAAAGGATCATCAATAGTAGTTGCTAATTTTTTTATTAAATTGCCTGATATATTTGGAAGATCACCTTGAAGGTGAATAATATTTTGATATTTTTGATCTGGGTCAAATTTTTCAAGAGCCTCAAAAATTCTATCTGAACCACTTTCATGTTTATTTGAAGTCATTAAAGTCAAGCCTCCATGATCATTAACGACATTTGCAATTAATTCATTATCGGTTGCAACAAGAATGGGCACGTCAAGTTTAGAGCTTTTTGCGCAATTGTATGCATGAATAATTAGAGGAGTTCCGTTAATTTTTAAGAGAGGTTTATTAGGTAATCTTGAGGAACCTATCCTAGCAGGAATAATAATAATAGTATTAGAAAAATCCAACTTAAAAACTCCTTTACTTTTTTTTAATAAAAAAAAATCTATTAAAGTATAAATTATTAGATTTTAATATATTTATACTTGAAGAATACTGATCTTGCATGTAAATATTGTCTCATATTTAATATTTTTGATTGGTAAATTTATGGACGCTCTTAAGTTTAATAAAATTGCTGCTGCGGTTCTTTGTGGTGTATTGTTAATAATGGTTTTTGGGAAAATTGGAAATTTTATTGTTAATCCCGTTACAGAGGTGACAAACGCTTATCCAATTGAAGTTCCTGAAGGCTCTTCTACCAAGTCAAAAGAAGTTAAAGCTGTAGTTATAGAGCCAATAACTGCTCTTTTAGTTAGCGCAAATATAGATAGTGGACAAAAAATTTCTAAAAAATGTGTCGCTTGCCATGGATTTGATGCAGGTGGTGGCAATAAGGTTGGGCCTAATTTATATAATATTGTGAATAAGGATCAAGGTAAGGTCGGGGACTATGCTTATTCAAAAGCTTTAGCGGCACTTTCAGGTAAATGGTCTTACGAAGAATTAAATAAGTTTTTATATAAACCAAAGCTCTATGCTAAAGGAACAAAAATGAACTATGCTGGGTTATCCAAAGTAAAGGATCGAGCTAACTTAATTGCGTGGTTAAGAACAAAAAGTGATAACCCTGTTTCTCTACCAAAATAACCTGACTACATTTATTGGTTTAGATAAAAGGTTCCATAATGAACGATGCTGAATTTAAAGAAATTTCAGAGTTTGTTTACTTACTTGCTGATAATTCAAAAAAAATAACACTAGAAGGCTTTTATTCAAATTTAGACCCTAAGACAAAAAAAGATGGAAGCCCTGTTACACAATATGATATAAAAGCTGAGAAAATTATTTGTGATATTATATCCAAAAAATTTCCTAACCATAACATATTTGCCGAAGAAATTAGTTCAAAAGCTGTAGGTTCTGATTACACATGGATAGTAGATCCTATTGATGGCACTAGAAGTTATATAGTTGGTCGACCGTTGTGGGGAACTTTAATAGGTTTAGCTTATAAGGGAAAACCTTTAATTGGCTTAGTTGATTTCCCAGCTTTAAATGAGCGTTGGTTGGGATATAAGTCAAATTGTTATTACAATAAATCAAAATTTGTTTTTACAAAAAAATCAATAAGTAAACTTTCTGAAGCAACTGTTGGCTCTACTGATTTAAATCTTTTTTCTGAATACGGTAAGAAGAAGTACAAAAATTTAATAACAAAAACTAAATATAATATATGGTCAGGAGATTGTCACAATTATTGTTTAATTATTACAGGTGGCCTAGATTTAGTTGTAGAGGAAGGTTTGTCAGCATATGATATTTTACCTCTTATTCCTATACTTGAATCTCAAGGCATATTTGTAACAGATTGGAATTCTAATAAATTAAATCTGAAGGAAGACTTTCAATATAAATATTCAACAATAGTATCTAGAAATAATAACATTTATAATTCAGCAGTTACATTGTTAAAATAAATGGCCTTAACTTATTTTTGATTACAATATTTTATAATCATATTTACAATATTTCGTAAACCCATTGCTTCTCCACCGACAGGAAAACCGGGTCTTCCTGATGTGTTCCAAGCCATCAAATCAACATGTGCCCATTTAGTATCTGTATCCACAAATTTCTTTAAAAACAAAGCGGCTGTTATAGCCCCTCCTGTACCTGCTGAACCAGTGCTACTTAAGGCATCATATTTATTTTCTAAATATCTCTCATATGGAGGAAATAGAGGTAACTCCCACATTGGATCAATTTGTTCTTTGCCTTCATTAATTATTCTTTCACCTAAATCGTTATCATTAGTAAATAAAGCAGGTAATTCTGTTCCTAAGGCAACTCGTGCTGCGCCTGTAAGAGTTGCAAAGTCTATTACAAAATCACTCTTTACATCATTTTCTTGACTAAATGTAAGTGCATCAGCCAAAAGTAATCTTCCTTCTGCATCAGTATTACCTATTTCAACAGGAGTGTTATTCCTTGCGTATATAACATCAAGGGGTCTCATAGATTTTTCTGATATTGAGTTTTCAGCCATAGGAAGTATTACCCTTAGGTTTACTGGGCAATTCATAGATATTAATGCATAAGCTATCCCTAGAACAACAGCACTACCTCCCATATCTTTTTTCATGAGCATCATACCACTCGAAGGTTTTACATCTAATCCACCACTATCAAAAGTAACTCCCTTTCCAATAAGAGTAATATTGGGGAAAGTATTTTTTTTACTCTTGCTCCATTTAATATCTAGGAGCAGCGGTTTATTTTCTGATGATCTCCCAACAAAATTTATTAAAGGAAAGTTTTTTTCAAGTTTTTTATCTTTATATGTATCAATTTTTGTAGAGAAATCTTTAAAACAATTTTTAACAATTTTTTCATAATTGTATGGTGTTAGAATATTAGGAGGTAAATTAATTAAATCTCTAGCAAGGAATATACCCTTGAGTTCGGCACAAAATTTCTTGAATTCATTTTCTTTGATAAAATCTTTTATATTTTTAATACATAAAGTTTGATTTATATTACTGCTTTTATTATTTGTTTTTATATTGAATTTATAAAAACTTAATCCCCATCCAAGTACGAAGTTATATTTTTCTTGATCGTTTAATTTATCTAAACATTTAAGAGCCCACTTTTTTTTTGGTAGTTTTGCTGATAATTTTGCGGCTTGGTCAATAATACTTTTTCGAGGTTCAATGTTTTCGGTAATGATAGCAACTGCTCCTCCAAGATGATTGTCTTCATCCGGGAAAAAACCAAAATTTTCTAGCTCTAAATTAAAAGTAGATTTTAAAAATATTTTTTGTTTTTCAGAAATAAGATTAGTTAATTTTAAACTATTTATATCTTTAATTAAATATAACGGAATTGAATTATTTTTTTTATTTTCACAAAAACCTATCAATTTATTATCAATTTTATAATCCATTATTTATGTAACCTCTTTTAAATTTTTTAAATTATAACATTATTTTAAAATTATGTTATTTCTAAATAGATAATTTGAGTATCGGTAATGACGCAATTTACAAAAATTAAAGATTCCATAAAAGAATTAGGAAAGTTCAAGGTTATAACTTTTAGTGTTATCTTTGTTTTAATACTAGGTGCTCTTTTTTCCGGTCAGAATAATATACCTCCTATTGATCGTGATGAAGCTCGTTTTGCTCAGGCAAGCCGGCAAATGGCACAAAGTAATGATTACATAAATATAAAATTTCAAGACGAGATTAGAGCAAAAAAACCTGTTGGCATATATTGGTTACAGGCTGTTTCGGGGAACATATTTGGTTTGCTGGATATTGGATCTTTTCGTATTCCGTCTCTAATAAGCTCTATAATTTCAATTGTCTTCACTGGCCTAATAGCGCGACTTATCTTCCCATTACATCAATCTTTAATTGTAGCGTTGTTTTTTGCATCTTCAATGGCTTTCATGGGTGAAGCGCATCTAGCAAAAACAGATGCTACATTGTTAAGTTTATTATGTATTCAACAATATTTTTTACTAAAACTAATACTGAAAAAAGAAAATTCTATTAAGGCCAAGTATTTATACCCTATAATTATATGGGTTGTTTTTTCGTTTGGTGTGCTTGTAAAGGGACCATTATCATTCGCTATTTTATTCCCAACTATTATAGCGTATTGTTTTATTAGAAAAAGTTTTAGCTTAGTCAAACTTTTAAACCCAATATTGGGGATATTAATTTGCGCATGCATTATACTTCCTTGGTTCGTTGCAATTGATAATTCTACGCAAGGTTTATTTTTTCAAAAAGCTTTTTATGATGATTTTTTTAATAAGCTACAGAGTGGACAGGAAGGTCATGGAGCATGGCCTGGGACACATTTATTATTTTTATCAATAGCAATTTGGCCAATAGCTACATTTTTGCCTGGTTTAATATTATTTGTGATGCAAAATAAAAATAACTCGGTTGTACAATTCCTTATTTGTTGGATTATACCATTTTGGCTAATTATAGAGGTAGTTCCAACCAAACTATTTCATTATTCTTTGCCAGTTCTACCTGCAATTGCAATTCTTGCCGTTGGTAGTTTGTTTCATTTAAAATCTCAAATCAACAATTTACAAAGCTCTTTTCAAAAGAGGGTTATATTTTTACTTTCGATAATCTTTGGTTCAGGAGGTTTAGTTCTTGGTGTTGGTATTTTATACTTTTCAAATATATTTAATTTTAAAAATGATTTGTTGATAACTTTTCTATCTATACTTGTTTTTATAATTACAATACTAGTTTTTGTATTATCTATAATATTTTTCCTTAGATCATCTAACCAACTTAAAAAATATCAAAGATTTATCCATAACTTTCCTTTAGCCATTATTGCTCTTGCTTCATTATTTCATATAATTATTTTTCAATTTATTTTCCCAAGTTTGGATTATTTGTATCCAAGCAAAATGATTTCAAAAAAGATTAATTACATGCAACCAGATGCCGTGGTGTCTTCAGGTTATCATGAACCAAGCTTAGTCTTCTTGTTGGAAGGTAATGTATTATTATCAAACCCACAAGATGCAGCTCTTTTCCTAGCAGAGGGTAAAAATAACATTGCTTTAATTGAAAAAAGATCTTTAGAAGATTTTTTGTTTTCAATTAATCAGTTAAATTTAAAATTAGAGAAAGCAGACATTGTAAGTGGCTATAATATAGCCAAAGGGAAACATGTGGAAATACACATTTATAAAAATCAAATGTTTGACCAATCTAATTAAAGTGTTTATTTAGGGCTAACATTTAATTTAAACAAAAGTTAATAATGAAACAATCCACTGATATTTCTGTTGTAGTACCAGTTAAGAATGAAGCTGGTAATATTGAAGGTTTAATTCAAGAAATTGATTATTCACTGAAAAACTTTAATTATGAAATAATATATATAAATGATGGATCGAAAGATAATACAGGAAAAGAGCTTAAACTTATTTTAAAAAATAATAAGAGATTACGAGTAATTAGTCACGAAGAAAGTCAAGGTCAGTCTGCTGCATTGCGTTCAGGTGTGATTGCTTCAAAATCACCTATAATAGCTACATTAGATGGAGACGGGCAAAACGATCCCTCAGACCTTCCTGGCATGATAAAATTATTTAGAAACAATACAAATCAATTCTTATTTGTGGGTGGAGTAAGGGTAAACAGGAAGGATGGTAAACATAGATTATGGGCATCATCTATTGCTAAATATTCTAGGTTATTATTATTAAAAGACAATCACCCGGACTCAGGTTGTGGTATAAAAGTATTCCACAAAGATTTATTTTTAAGACTTCCCTATTTTGACCATATGCATAGATTTTTATCAGCTTTAGCTCATAGAGAAGGAGCTAAAATACTGGAATTTAACGTTAAGCATAGAGAGCGACAAATAGGTGTCTCAAATTATACAAATTTAGGAAGATTGATAGTTGGCATTTCTGATATGTTAGGGGTCATATGGCTTAGAAAAAGAATGCCCAAAAACAAGGTATCCGAAGAGATATATAAATGAGTTTCATATCCTATCTATCTATGCAAATAGAAAGGTTTGCTTTCGGAATAAATGATATCTTAGTTTATTTTATTCCTTTTTTAGAGCCGTACCTTGCTAACCATCCAGAAACAATAATGATTGTGATTGGTTTTGGGGGACAAGCATTATTTGCTACTAGATTTATAATACAATGGCTTAGTAGTGAAAGTGCAGGCCGTTCTGTTATACCAGTTGCCTTTTGGTATTTTTCTATTACTGGTGGGTTAGTTCTACTAACCTATGCAATTTGGAGGCAAGACCCAGTAATTATTGCAGGACAATCAGTAGGGGTTTTCATTTATGCAAGAAATCTCTATTTTATTTCAAAAGAAAAAAACAAAATCAAGATTGATTAATTAAAACCAAACTGTTCTTTATTTGAACCATTATAAAAATTCATTTGTTATAGGTCTTGTTAAAAGATTTTTGATAACTTCATTTATATTGGCTTTTTTTGTTAGTATATCATTAATGGCATTTACGATAGGCATTTCTATGTTGAGACTCTGAGCTAACAAAATAGCAGAGTCTATCGCGTTTAATCCTTCAACAAGATCTAGTTTATGTTTGTTTGATTTATTTTTAACAAAATTTATTCCATATGCCATATTTCTAGAGTGAGGACCACTGCATGTTAAAGACATATCACCAATCCCCGCAAGTCCAAAGACAGTAGAAAAGTTGCCTCCTGCATTCTTAATTAGTTCTGATGTTTCCGATAGACCCCTTGTAATTAGGGCGGCTTTTGCGTTGTCACCTAAACCTAATCCTTGAACGATTCCAGCGCCAATTGCAATAATATTTTTGACTGCACCAGATATTGAAGCACCAAGGGGGTCATCATTGGGATAAAGTCTAAGATTTGAATTATGAAATAGTTTACATATAGATTGTGCATCATTAATATTTTTATTAGCTATAATAGCAGCAGCAGGTAGCTTATTTGCGACTTCATCAGCAAAAGTAGGGCCTGTTAAAATAGATAATTTTATATTTGGAAATTGATCATTAGCTATTTGAGAAAAGGTTTTACCATCTTTTGATGCAAACCCTTTTGACGTTACAACGACATCCGTTCCGTTTGATGAAAATAGAGATACTTCTTCTAATACTTTTAAGACTCTTTTGCTCTCAGTTGTAATAAAAACTAAATCGCTTCTTTTGAGTATTTCATTGCTGTCTGTGTTTGCTTGAATAGATGAATGTAATGGATTTTGAGGAAACTTTCTTGAAAAATGATTATTAATCTCATTAGCCCTCACTTCATCAGAGACAATTAGTGTTGATTTTTGTCCAACGGATGCAAGAGTGATAGCTAGAGCTTGACCCCATGCACCACCACCATAAAAAGATATGTTAGAAAAAATTGACATTTAAGCTTTTACTCCACTTTTACCAATTTTGTTATGAATCGGGTTTTTATGATGTGCATCTGGGTCTAATGGCCACCTTGGTCTAGCTTTGAAATTTAAATCAGTTTCTCCTTCAGAAACATATTTTTCATAACCTGCCCAAGCAATCATAGCGCCGTTATCAGTACATAAACTTATAGGTGGAGCATGAAACTCTATTTTTGATGTCAATGCTAATTTTTCTAATTCATTTCGGATATATTTATTAGAAGCAACACCACCTGCAACAACTAATTGGATGTTAGAGTTTTCGTTTATCAACGTTCTAAATTGATCTATAGCATATTTTGTCCTATCTACTAAACAGTCTGATATAGATTTTTGAAGACTAGCAGATAAATCACAAATTTTATTTTTATCTAATGTGCTCTTTGAAACAATTTGATTAAAAGCTGTTTTAAGTCCTGAAAACGAAAAATTTGGATTTTTGGATTTATACATTGGCCTCGGTAATTTAAACATTTTAGGATTTCCTGACGCAGCCATTTTTTCTATCATAGGTCCTCCAGGAAACCCTATACCCAAAATTTTAGCAGCTTTATCAAAAGTTTCGCCAGCAGCATCATCTAAAGTTGAACTCAATCTAGAGTATCTCCCATATTCTAAGATTGCTATTATTTGGGTATGTCCACCAGAAACAAGAAGTAAAAGATAAGGATATTTGATGTTGTTAGTCAATCTAGCGGTTAAAGCATGCCCTTCAAGATGATTAACTGCAACATAAGGTATATCGAGAGACATAGCTAAAGATTTTGCAAATACTGTTCCTACAATCACACCTCCGATCAACCCTGGACCACCAGTCGCTGCAATTAAATCTATATTTTCTAATTTGGATTTCGATTGCTCTAATGCTTCTTGAACAGCATATTCTATATTTGTAAGGTGGTCTCTAGCGGCTATTTCAGGAACTATTCCACCATATTTGGTTAAATTTGTATTTTGGTTAATAACTACGTTTGATAAAATTTCTTTTTTTGAGTTTACGATAGCAATTGCTGTATCATCACAGCTGGTCTCAATTCCCATAATAATTTTACAATTTCTGCGACTCATGCAATTGCCCTATTTGTATAACGTCAGAGTTAAAATAGAATTAAAATGCAGTAATGCAAATATAAATTATTATTGTAAGTTTTTAGATTTACTATATGTCTATTAAATATTTACCCTATTACATAAACATTTATCTAATAAAACACGATTGAATTCAAAATGACATTAAGGATCAGAATTGCTTCAAGAAAATCTAATTTGGCTATACGTCAAGTAGAAATTTTAAAGGAACATCTTAGTAAAGATATTGAAATTAATATTATAGAAGTTGTTACGTCTGGCGATAAGACCTTAGATAAATCTTTAGCAGATATAGGAGGTAAAGGTTTATTTATAAAAGAACTTGAGAACACAATTTTAAAAGATGGGGCTGATATAGCTGTTCATTCTATGAAAGATATGGAAACTGAGCTTGCTGCTAATACAAAAATTGCAGGGGTTCTTCCAAGAGGTAGTAGAAGTGACGTCTTATTGGGGAAATATGCTACCTTTGATGATTTACCAGATGGTGCTGTCATTGGTACTAGTTCAGTTAGAAGAGGAGCCTTTGCTAAATCATACAGACCTGATTTACAAATTAAACTTTTAAGAGGCAATGTAGGAACACGGATCGATAAGCTTAATAATGGTTTCTTTGATGCAATCATACTAGCTAAAGCAGGTCTAGACAGATTAAATATTGATATAGGATACATTATTCCAAAAGAAATAATACCTCCAGCCTCAACTCAAGGTATTATTGCTGTTCAATCTACTACCAATAAAAAAACTAAATTAGAAACTGATTTAAATAAAATTTTTCTTAACATTAATGATGCTAATACATACTCGGAAGCTCTAGCTGAAAGAAGTTTGCTTAGAACTTTAGACGGCACTTGTCGCTCACCTATTTCATCAAGTGCATACATTATTGATAATGATGAGTTAATTTTGTATGGAGCAGTTGCTAAGCAAGATGGATCAAAGGTAATAAAGTCTGAAATAAAAGGGGCAAGAAAAGATTCTGTCTTATTAGGTGTAGAATTAGGGAAGGAATTAATTGCCAAAAGTATTGGTGAATCTATATTTGATTAATGATTAAAGTTAGGGAATAAATTTGAATATTAAATTTAATAATATCACATTTGTACTTCGAGAAAAAAAAGACGCAGAAGCTAATTCAAAGTACCTTAATGATAATGGTCATTATGCCAAACCTTTCCCAATAACAACAACAAAATATTTTGATATTCATAAATTTAATTTACTTAGTCAGAGCTTTGATTACTTCATAATTACAAGTGCAAATGCACTGCAACCATTAGAAAAAATAATTTCGAATAGTAATAACTTAACTAAAAAAAACCTTAAAGTTTTTGCTGTTGGTGAAGAAACTAAGATAAAATTAACTAAAAAAGGTTATGTAAATATTTTGAGTGCAAATAATAACTCAACATCTTTATGCGAATTGATTATTAGCAATACCTCAAATGCAGACCTAGGGTTATGGATTGCTGCTAAAAATAGAAGTTCAAATTTAGAAGAAAAACTCATTTTAAAAGAGAGAAAAATAGAGATTTTTGAGGCTTACGAAACACAACCCATAATTCAGATTTCTAGATCTATCCAAGATGATCTAGTTAATTACAGTAATATAAATTTATTAATTCTTTCTTCACGTAATGTTTTAATTGCAAAAGAATATTTTAGAGAAACTTAATTTATTCAATGAAGTAAATAATAAATCCACCTTATTAGTTAATAGTGAAAATGTTGCTAATAATGGGAAAAGCATTGGCTGGAACAACGTAGTAACTATTAAGAAAAATTTTACTAAAGATATCTTGGATTATATATTACACTTATCTAAGTAACTTGGAAGATTAATATGGCAGAGACTAAAGCTCAAAAGATTAAAAGTGATAAAGAAACTATTATCGATATGGAGCCGGTAAAAGAAGTATCAAATAAAAATAACTATAAAAATCCTGCATTTTTTATATCTTTTATAACCTTAGTTTTAACTATCACGATCCTTAGTTGGATTATACTTTATCAAATTCCTAAATTGTCTGAAGCTGAAACTAACAGAGTTAATATTATTATTAAAGAAATAGAGAAAGATAACAAAAAAGATAATAAATTTGTTGTTCTTACAGAAGAAATAAAAAAAATTAAAAGTCAAATTTTAGAAATTTCAAATAATAAAAATGAGGTGACATCTGAAGAATTTAAAAACCTGTCTTCATTAGTAATGTCTCTAAAAGATGAACTTAAATTAATTACAAACAAAAAAATTCCTCAAGAAATAGATAATGAAAATCTAGATTATCAAAATAATAATGTGAGTCATAAAAAAAATCTTGATTTAACTGTCCAAAATGATTTTTCATCAAGTTCTGTTTCTTTAAAAAGAAAAGAGGCAGGCTTGATTTTAGAAACTCAAATTATTATTGATAAACTTCTTACAAGAGAAGACTTGTCATCAACGTCCAATGAGCAAATTAACATCAATGAATTAGACTTTTTGTCCAGATTAAAAAATTATCTAGCAGGTTTTTTTAAGCTAAGACAATACTCTAATAATTCAACTCCTCGTGCTATAATAACTAAAGCAGAGACTGAATTAAAAAATGGTAATTTGGATAAATGTTTAAAATTGTTAAAAACACTTCCAGATAATTGGAAGAAACCAATTAATGAATTTATTATCAATACTGAAATACATATAAACAAAACAATTAAAGCAGTAGAGTAAATGGTTTTTAAAATTTTAAAATTAATTATATTTATAATTTTGGTTTGGCTTTTATCAGAGTTTTTCTCTAATACTGAAGGAACAACTAATATAAACTGGATGGGTTGGGGGCTAGAATTACCTACTGATACTTTTGTTTTTATTCTAATAATATTCTCTTCATTAATAATTTTTATTGATAGAATATGGCTGGCGATTTTAAATCTTCCTAAATCAGCCATGAGAAAATTTGAAATCAGTAATAATAAAAAAGTTGAAGAGAAGTTGGTTAAGGCATTTTTACTCGCTAGTCATGGTGAATATGCCTCAGCAGCGAAAGAAGCTGCTTTAATATCAAAAAATACTAAAGATAAAAAGCTTGGAAAATTGTTAGATGCACATTTAGATGTAGTGAATAATGTAAATTCACTTAGTGAAAATAAAAAAGAATTATCACAAAATTATTTTAAAGCCCTTACTGATGAGCCGTCAACCGCTTTTGTTGGTCATTTAGCACTAATGCGTCAAGCTTTACTCGGTAAAAAAAACATTAAACTAATTATTGATGAAGGTGAAAAAGCACTGAAGTTTGAACCAAAATCAAAACAAACGTTAGAAGTTTTGTTAGTGTCTTATGCAAAAATAGGAGATATTTCAAATTCTTTAATTCATCTAAATAAAATGAAGAACCTAAAATATATAAATGCTGAAAAGTATAAAAATATATCAGCAGATTTAAATTATTTAAGTGCTTTAAGCTATTTAGATAACAACAAAAATAAAATAGCTGTGAAACATTTTAAAGAAGCCCTTAAGCAAAAACCAAATCATATACCTGCATCTATTAAACTGACTGATGTAATGTTAGGCATTGGTTCAAAAACGAAATCAATTAATTATTTAGAAAAAACGTTCTTACTAACATCCAATCCAGATGTTTTGGGTCAATTATCTACGAAGTGGGGTTTGAAAACTTCAGGATCTCGTGTTTCAAAAGCTATTAGCCTTTTGAACAAATCATCTTTAGATAAGATTAAAGATAATCTTAAAATTGAGATTGCTTGTTATGCAATTAAAGAAGAAATTTGGGGAGAAGCAGAAAAGTTATTGTCTGCAATACTTGAAGAAAATCTTACTCAAAAAGGATACCAAGCATTTGCTGATATAGCCGGTTCTCAAAATAAACCTGATAAAGTAAAAGATTTTCTTAAAAAAGCAGCAAATGCTGTTGAAGACTTAAATTATTTTTGTTCATCCTGTGGATCAAAAAATAATAAATGGGATTTACATTGTCCCAATTGTGAAAGTTTAAGTACAATTCAATGGATTAAAAGAAGCGATCTTGATAAGCGAGATGATTTACCTCAAATAAATTCGAATAATGTATTAGATAAAAGCTTAATTAGTTATTAAAAAATAAATCATAGAGCTATATATCAAATAAATAGAAAAAATTATTAAAATCAAACCTAAAATGAAAAAGATTAATTTTTGATTTGATATAATATAATTCTTAATTGTCTTTAAGTTCACTGAATATGAAGCCAAGACATACCACGTTGTGTCAATAATTCCAGCAAGAAAAGCCATAATAATTTTTGTAAACAAGCTATAATCATCATCTAAAAATTGGCTAAAAATTGAGGTGAAGAATATTATAACTTTAGGATTTATTAATGAAGTAGTTAAACCAAGTATAAAACTTTCTAAAAGCGATTTTGTGTTTAGTTTTTGATCAATTTTTTTTTCATCAGATGATTTTATAAAAATTATTTTAGAACCAATATATATTAGAAATATAGCTCCAATAAATTGTATAATTTGAATAGTAAATGGCGCTATTTTAATAATAAAACTGATACTAAAAATTGAGATTGACGCATAAATTAAAATCCCAATTCCATGTCCAATTGAAGCGATAACGGATGAAATAAAATTTTTAGTATTAGCTATGTAAAGTATTATAATTAAACTTGGACCTGGTATCATTGCACCAATAGAACAAACCAAAAAAATTGTAAACCATTCAAAAATACTCATTCAGCATTCCCATTTTAAACTAGATTGTTAAAAGAGTTTTGACGTAGGGCTTCGTATATCGTTATAGCAACAGAGTTACTCAAATTCAAACTTCTACTTCCACTGATCATGGGAATTCTGAGTTGGTTATTAATGTTTATTTTTTTTAAAATATTCTCAGGCAGTCCACTTGTTTCGCTGCCAAACAAAAAACAATCACTTTTAGTGAACTTAATTTCACTGTAGCTTTTTTTAGCAAACTTTGTCAGTGCATAAATGTTTTTAAATTCAATTGATTTTATGCACGAATCAAAATCATCATGAATAAAAAATTTTGCATCCTTTTGGTAATCTAAACCAGCTCTCTTAAGAGTGGTATCATCTATTTTAAAGCCAAGCGGCTTTATTAAATGAAGGTTAATTCCTGTATTCGCTGATAGCCGAATAATGTTTCCTGTGTTTGGTGGTATTTCAGGATTAAATAGAATAATATTAAACATCTAAGTTTTCGGTAAAATTTGATTAGGTTAAATTAATTTTAATTTGAATCATTTTAAAGAACCTTCAAGTATATATTTTAAAATTCTAACAACTTGAGTTTGATCTTTTGCTACTGCAGCAGCTGCTGCATCTACTTCTTTTAATGCATGTTGATGTTCTTCATTATGAATAACAATAATCGATTTATTGAGTGCTGCTGCATATCCAGTATCAAAGGCTGCGTTCCATTGTTTGTATTTATCTCCAAACTTTACAACAACAATATCAGAGTCAATAATAGATTTTCTAGTTTTAATAGAGTTTATTTTTGCGCCTTTATTATCTTTCCAGAAGTTTTTTTCTTCTTTACCTAAAATTTCTACACCACAATTATCAGACGCTTCATGATCCGTAATAGGTGACGAAAAGGAAATATTGAGCTTTTCTTGTTTGCACAGATCAATTATTTCTTCACGCCAATTACTATGAATCTCTCCCGATAAATAAACATTTAACATAATAAACTCCTTTTTTTAATTGTTATCCCTGAGAGGATATTTTGGGTGTTCGTGCCATAGTTATAGCTAATGAAACACTTGCTATAATACCTAATATAGACATTCCTAATAGAATTAGATCGTAGTTAATATTAAAATCTAATAATTTTCCAACCACCGCTGGACCTATAGCAGTTCCAAATACCATTGTTGATGTTGATAATGATCGAACTGATCCTAAATTTTTAGTACCATAATAATTTGGCCAAAATGTTCCGCCTATTGTCATTGCTAAGCCTTGAGTCATTCCTAAAAATGAAAACCCCAAAATAGCTGTTAAATATGAAGTGCTATAAGAAAAAATAAGTAATCCAAGTGCCATAGGCAGAAGGTAAAATGGTAAGATTTTTTCAACACCAAATTTATCCAACATCCATCCAGAACTTAAAGTAGTTAATATTGACATGCCAGTATAAAACGGAAAAAGAGAGGTAAAGGTAATTAAAGACCAATTTTTAACTTCTGTTAGATGAACCATGTTGAAGAAAAAGGCAGTTGAAAAAATAGGTGGTATTAAAAAAGGTATAATTATTGCCCAAAACAACCAATCAGAAAGAACTTCATTTCTAGTCCAATGTTTGTTTTTCATTCCTGTCTGAGATTGATTTTCTTGTTTACTATTAGGCGATCGCTCATTTGACAATAATACAAGAATAATAGGTAAAACCATTAATAAAACCAACATACCTACTATCCAACTATATCTCCATCCAATTATAGAAAAAAGAAAAACAAATATTACAGGAAAAATAGCTTCACCAATAGAAAATCCCATTATAGAAAGTGATAATGCTTTGCCTTTGTTTTTACCATACCATTTCCCAATTGCTACTGCAGGTATATGGATAAGCATACCTTGTCCAAAAAATCTCAAGCCAAAAATAATAATTGGTAAACACCAAATTAGATTTACAAAAGTCATGGTCAAGCATAGTAAGCTTAGTGATATAATAACGACTTTAATATTTAGAGTAATTTTATATTTATCTATGTAGCCACCAAAAAATAACATAGCAATTGCTGAAGCTAAGGTTCCTCCTGAATATATTAAACCCCAATCGCCATGTGATAAATTGAAAGCTTGTCTGATTTCACCTGCAAATAAAGAAATGAAAAACGTTTGCCCAAAACATGAACAAAAATAGAGTAGGGCTGTTGCAACCAACCATCTAGCATTTTGTATAAAAAAACTCATACGGAACCAATTCAATTTTTAGAACTAAAGTATATGATCTCTAAATAAAATTTAGGCAATAGATTAAATTTTTAATTCGCCTATTTCAGTGTTCTTAAAGTTCAAAAATGTGTCAGTTGGGTTGCCCGTTCTTCCATAACCATTCCATACTTTGAATCCTAAAATCTCTTTTTGATAATCATCTAATTGTAAAAACACTTCTTTTCTAATGCCCAAGGTAAAGTTTTCTTGAGGTCTAAACTGCGGCCCACAAAATGTAATTAAAAGCGCAAGTCTATTTTTTTGAGTAATATTTGCGCCGGTGCCATGCCATAACCTACCATCTGTGATAATGGCGCAACCTGGAGGTCCCTCTGCAGAAATAGTAGCAATATCTTTATCTAAAATTTTATCGGGATGGCGTCCAAATAAATGAGATCCTGGTACAATTAATGTGCCACCATTTTTTTCACTCATTCCATTCAACATTATTAATACATTAGACACAGCTGGCCTAGAAATTAAGTCTTTATTAATTAAAATATCTTCGTTTATTTTATAATTGAACTTTTTTCTGTTTATAGACCCTGGAGGTAAAAATTTTTCATTTCTGTTTACTGGATCTGGAAGCCACCATTGATCAGTATGAAGATCCATAGCTATTCCTCCTGGTTTAGCTATGTTCGCACCAAAGCTGGAAACTAAAAATTCTTCACCAACAATCTCTTTTATACAGTCTACGTAGTTATGATTTTGTAAAATATCTAAAAATACTTTTCCTTTATTGGGTAACATCCATACCCTTTGGTTTATCCCAGCGTTAGTATCTTTATTATTAAATTCACCCCATTTTTTTTCTTTACTACCATCTTCATATGCAATGTTTAATCTTTTTTCAGCTTCTGCTTGTTCAATTAATCTTTCCATAGATTTAGTGTTTAAATTTTTAGGAATCGCATTTTCTAAAAGGCAATAACCCCATTTCTTCAAATCATTTTTAGCAGTTTTAAGAGATTCTGTTGGTTTAGGATAATTTTGTTTCAAAATGAAGCTCCTAAGGCTATGTTGCTCAAATTAAATTTAAGTTTTTCAACGCGTTTTTAACCAATTCTTTCTGTGGTTCTGTTGCTGGGGCAGTAGGTCTTCTTGCATAACCAGTTTCAAGTCCTTGGAGTTTTTGAGCGTATTTACATAAAGACGGCATATTATCTAGACCAATTGCGTCCCATAAAGGCATTAAACGTTCATGGAGATCTTTTGCCTTATTCCAATCTTCATCAATGACTGCGTTCCACAACGCAACTGATGGACCAGGCGCAGCTGTTAAAATAGCAGCAATTGAACCAGGTGCGCCTAATTGATACGAAGAATATAGAAGTGCATCAACAGCGCTAAATATCATATTTTCAGGTTTAGCTCTTCTAATTAAATCAGCGAATAGTTTCATATCACCAGCGCTTTGTTTTACACCTAAGACACCTGGTACTTCGTCCATAATTCTTAGAAGTAAGTCAGGAGATAAATAACACCAAGGTACAACGTTATAAATTAATATTGGAATTTGACACTCTTCATGAATTTCTTGAAAATGTCTTCACCATAGCGTCGTCATCAGGTCTAAATAGATAACTTGGTGGAGTTATTTGAAGTGCTGCTACGTTAAGAGGTTTAACAGAATTACCTCTGGCAATGACTTCTGAAGTTGAATTTGCAATAATACCTGCCACTAAAGGTACTCTATTATCTAATGCTTTAGATGTTTGTTCCATTAAAGCAACATATTCATCTCTATTTAATACATGCCCCTCTCCAGTGCTTCCTCCAGCGGCTAGTCCATGAACTCCGTTTTCTATAAGCCAATCAACTTGTGGTTTTACTAACGAAAGGTCAATTGATCCGTCTTGGCTGAATGGAGTTGTGAAGGGTGCAATTATTCCTTTTAAGTCAGTCATTTTCTTCTCCTCATTAATTTTCTTCTTAAAAGTATAATTATTAAATTTGATAATTGAAGAGAAAAATTTAGGATATTATTAATTAATAATTAGGGTTGTGTTTATGCAAATAGATAAAGAAACAGAGTTATTTTTAAAAAACAGAGTTAAAAACAAGGCCAAGCTTCATCATCTACTAGAGCCAAACGAACTTAGACAAGATCGTTTGAGACAGTTAAAGGAAGATAACTTAACACCTCCTCAAATACTAAGTGTTAAGAACATTAAAGTTAAAAGTGATTGTAATCAGGATATAAATTTAAGATTTTATTTTCCAAAAAATTTCAAAAAAAATAAAAAAAACTCAATAATTATTTTTTTTCATGGCGGTGGATTTGTTATGGGAAATTTAGACACTCATGACTTTACTTGTAGATCAATTTGTATTGAGTCCAAGATGATTGTGTTAGCGGTTGATTATAGCCTATCGCCAGAATATAAATTTCCGTATGCATTAAATGAGGCTAAATATGTACTTAAATCAATACCTTCTTTTGAAAAAGAGTTTAAGTTGGATTTGAATAATATTTTTGTTTGTGGAGATAGTGCTGGTGGCAATTTAGCTGCAGTTTTAGCTATTAATTCGTCTAAAAAAATGACTATTCCCATAAAGGGACAAATTTTAATCTATCCCTGCGTAGATTTAACTTTGTCTATGAGGTCGATGGATATTTTTTTAGATGGTATGACTTTAACTTTTGATACTATGTCCTATTTCATAAATCATTATTTAGAAAGCAAAGAAGATGCAGTTAATTGGCAAGCCTCACCATTATTTGTAGATGATATGAAAAATATGCCAGAGACATATATATTTGCAGCGGGCTTAGATCCTTTATTAGATGAGGGGATAGCTTATAAAAACAGACTAGAGTATTTTGGTAATAAAGTTACGTATAAATTATATCCAGGCCAGACACATGGCTTTTTATCAAACTCTAAACATTTTCCTAAATCAACTGAGTGTATAAAAGAGATTGGTCAAGCCGCACGATTAATGGCCACAAAGGAAACTATGAAATGAAGAATATAATAATATTTGGAGGCACAGGTTTCTTAGGAAGCTGGATAGTAAAAAACTTTATTAAAAGTGGCTATAAGGTAACAATATTTGATTTAAAAATTGAATTAGAATTACTTAAAAATCTTATAGGAAATGATATTGAAAAGATTAAATTCCTTAAAGGTGACGTCACTAATTATGAGGAAGTTTTTGAAGCAACTATCAATATGGATCATGTGGTAAATTTAGCTGGTTTAATGACGCCAGATTGCAGTAAAAACCCTTCCTTGGGGGCACAGGTAAATGTATTAGGTTCTATTAATGTTTTTGAAGCAACTAAAGCGCGAGGTATTAAATTTATTCTATATGCTAGTAGCGCGGGTGTATTTGGTGAAAAAGATCAGTATCTTCCTTATCCTGAAACTCACTATGGAGCCTTTAAACTAGCTGTAGAGGGAATAGCCAGAGCTTATTATAATGAAGCAAACATTTCTAGCATTGGGATTAGGCCATTTGTAATATATGGACCAGGAAGAGAAGTTGGTGGAACTGCAGCTGTAACTTTGGCTTGTAAAGCAGCCAAACAAAATTATGATTATAATTTAAATTTTTCTGGCAAAGCCGGTTTTGTTTTTGTTCAGGATGTTGCTGATTTAGTAGAGATGTCAGTTAACAAAGCTCCAGTTGGCGCCTCAACCATTAATATAAATGGTATAACCGCTAATGTAAGTGATTTTGTATCAAAAATAATAAATATTGTCCCTGAAGCAAAATTAACTATTAATGGAGATGAATTAAGTGTAGTTGAAGAAATTCTGGGTAACCATCCATCAGACATTTTTGAAAGTTTTGAGTATACGAGTTTAAATGCAGGAATTAGCAATACCATAGATTTTTATTAATTTTTTAGGTCCTTAGAATTATGTTTGTGCAAAGTTCATCAAATACTAAAGGTATTTTATTCATGGTTTCGGCTATTTTTTGTTTGTCCATGATGGATGGTTTTACGAGATATTTAACAGACTATTATAATGTCATTGCTATTAATATGTTTAGGTATTTTTTTCTCTTCTTGTTTGTGATTTTGATAAATAGCACTAAAAACAAAAGTGTTGTTTATGTTTCTAAAAGTAAGTTTAGATTAATCCAAATCCTTCGGGGTACAATTTTAGCAATTGAAATGTGTTTTGCACATTATCTTTTTTTAAAAATAGGACTTATAGAGGCTCACGCTATTTTTGCTAGTTGTCCTTTAATAGTGGCGGCTTTATCAGTTTTCTTTTTAAAAGAAAAAGTTGGATGGAGAAGGTGGACTGCAATTTTTATAGGATTTATAGGAATTTTAATTATCTTAAGGCCTGGTTCTAAGGTTTTTGACCCCTTATCACTCGTCGCTTTAGGTTGCGCTATTGCTTTTGCAATATATCAAATTTTAACAAGGTATGTATCAAGTGAAGATAGTCCAGACACGAGTCTTTTCTATACAGGCATTACTGGGTTTGTTCTCCTTGGGGCAGTGGGGCCATTTTTCTATACTGCAATAGATAGTATGCATTTAATTTGGCTCTTGATCGTTTGTACATTAGGAGCTGGAGGTCATTATTTAATGATAAATGCATTCAAACACAGTGAAGCTTCAATATTACAGCCATTTACTTATCTTCAGTTAGTTTTTGTTTCAATAATAGGTGTTTTAATTTTTGATGAAAAACTAGAAAATGAAATATTAGTAGGTTCTGGAATAGTAGTTTTAGCTGGATTATTTACGTTTTGGAGAGAGCATATAAAAAACAATAAATTTAGGGGAGTAAAATGTCAGCATTCAAATATCAAAATATTCTTTTAACTGGTGCAGCTGGAGCATTAGGTGAACAATTAAGAGAAACATTATCGAAATCTTGTAAACTCTAACAGTTTCGGATAGAACCAGTTTAAATAAAAAATTTGAAAATGAGAAAATTGTCCAAGCTGATTTATCTTCATTGGAAGAGATGATTAATTTAACAAAAAATATTGACTGTGTTGTCCACATGGGAGGGCAAAGTATTGAGGGTTCGTGGGATAACGTTTTAAATTCTAACATTATAGGAATGTATAATCTATATGAAGGTTGTAGAAAAAATAATGTTAAGCGTGTTATATGGGCGAGCTCAGTCCATACTGTAGGTTTTTACCCTAGATCTGAGGTATTAGACAGTAAGGCAAAGCCCAGACCAGACAGTAATTATGGCTTATCAAAAGTTTTTGGTGAGTCATTAGCCCAATATTATTGGGATAAATATAAATTAGAGACTGTTTCTGTAAGGATATATTCGTGCTTAGCAGAGCCTAAGGATCATAGAATTTTGTCTACATGGCTAAGCTATGATGATCTTAGAAGTTTAATTGTTGCCTGCATAAAAACCGCAAATGTAGAGCATTCAATTATTTTTGGAGTATCAAATAATGATTCTGTATTAATTGATAATAAATATGCAAAACATATTGGATACATTCCAAGAGATAATGGCGAGGATTATAGAGTTAAAGTTGAGACCAAAGACGGCTTTGTAGACTCAAATGACCCTCTAGTGAAAACGCACGGTGGTTATTTTGCTTCTGCTGGTCATTTTGATGATAGTTAAAATCATTCTAATTTAACAATTTTAAGCCATTTTTGCAGTTTTTTAAAGCATAATTCAATGCAAAAACTTTTGTTTTTTGCTTCCACTATACATTTTATTAGTGTTTAAAATTTAATCATAAAAAATTATTTATTTTTAATTGTAAATTAATTAACCATAAATAAAAAAAAATATGGTGGGAAAAAAAATAAATTTAATTTTTTCTTGCCTTTCTTCTAATAATTGAGAAGATACGAATCAATTGAGAGACTTAAAAGTTTCTTTTTCGTGGATTATTTTGGGGGAAATAATAATTCTTTTAAATAATCTTAATTTAAAATACTAGGGAGGAATTCTATGAAATTCAAATCTAGCCTATTTATAGGCGCTGTAGCAGTTGCTGCAACTAGTTTAGTAGCTATCTCAGCACAAGCTGGTGATAAGTTACGTTGGAAGATGCAAAGTACTTGGGGTAGCCAGGTTGCCATTAATGGTGAAGCTGCTGTTTACTTTTCTAATAAAGTAAAAGAAATCTCAGGTGGTGATGTTCAATTAAGGTTCCATGAGCCAAACGCTCTTGTTCCTTCATTAGAAGTTTGGGATGCTGTTAAGAATGGATCAGTTGATGCAGGTTATACTACACCTGGTTATCACGCTGGAAAAATTCCTGCAGTTTCATACTTCACAGCTGTTCCTTTTGGCCCAGGTGCAAGTGAGTACCATGGTTGGATGGAATATGGCGGAGGTCAGCAGTTAAAAGACAGAATTTACGGTGAGTACGGTCTTAAAGCTCTTAACTGTTTAACACACGCTCCAGAAACTTCAGGTTGGTTTAGAAAGAAAATCAACAAAGTTGAAGAGTTAAAAGGAATGAAAATGCGTTTCTTTGGACTTGGTGCTATGGTTATGAGTAAAATTGGTGTTTCAACACAATTACTAGCAGGTGGTGACATTTATCCAGCTCTAGAAAAAGGTGTTATTGATGCAACTGAATTTTCAATGCCTACACACGACTTAAGTTATGGTTTCTACCAGTTAGCTAAGTTTAACTACTTCCCAGGATGGCATCAGCAAACTTCAATTGGTGAGTTATTAATGAGCCAAAAAGGTTGGGGTGGTTTAACAAAGACACAACAAGGTATCATCAACACAGCGTGTCGTGACACAATGTGGTGGGCACTTGTTAGATCTGATGCTAAGCAGGTTCCAGCTATGCGTGAGCTTGAGAAAAAAGGCGTAACTTTCGTTACTTGGCCTGATTCAGAGATTTCTAAGTTTAAAGCAGCTTGGGATGAGGTTGTTAAAGAAAAATCAGCAACTGATCCTTTGTTTAAAGAAATCACTGCAAGCTACGATGCTTTCAGATCTGACTACAACATCTGGTCAAGCAAAGCTTACTTAAAGCAAGGCGTTAAGTACTAGTATTAAACATTAAATACACCCGTTATAAAACGGGTGTACTTTTTTTTATTTTTTTTTTTATTTTATTTTTTTAATATAATTAAACATGTTAACGATTGTAAAATTTCTAGGGGGAGATCATGGCGCTTACTGAAAAAAATATGGAAGGACTTGTTAATATCAGTGAATTCCTTCGTATGATTACGAATAGAGTAGGTAGAGCAAGTACGTGGTTGTTAGTGCCCTTAGTGTTAATTACAATGTGGGATGTTGTTGCAAGAAAAATAGTTGTAATCCAAATTTTCATGGTTGCTAATTTCGGTTCATTCTTTGAATCAACCCTGATGCAGGAAATGGAATGGCATCTTCATACAGCAGTGTTTTGTTTAGTTTTAGGTTATGGATACACGCATAATAGGCATGTTAGAGTTGATTTCTTAAGAGAGAACTTTACTTTTAAATCAAAAGCTAAGGTCGAATTTTATGGTAATTTATTATTCATGTTACCATTTACATTGATTTGTGTTTATTTTTCTATGGATTTATATGATTGATTCTTATGAAATTGGTGAAGTATCAGCATCACTAGTTGGATTAAGTAACAGATGGATTATTAAAACATTCCTTCCTATTGGTTATTTCTTCCTCTTTTTAGGTGGTATGTCAGTTATGATACAATTAATAGCTGTTATTTGGGGTGATAATAAAAAGAAGCTTGATTTAATGGTTCTTGATTATGATGAAAAGAAATAAGCATAATCAATAGATAGTTGAGAGTTAAGATATGTGGTTTTCAAAAGTTCCTGGATATTTGTTTGATAAACAAAGAACGCCTTATTTAACTGAAGCTAAAGATTTAACCTTGGCGCAATCTCAATATGAATTAGTTGCTTATGGTAGTTTTTGTAGGAAGTTTATTTGGCATTGTTGGTCTGGCCGCTACATTAACTTTTTTTGAAAATAGTAATTTAATTTATTTAATTTGGTCCTTCTGTTCTGCAGCGGTGATCTATTCGATATTTAGTGTGATTAGAAATTATGAATTGATTTCCTTCCTATATAATATCTATTGGTCCATCAATTATAGTTGCCTTTAGTCCTTTTATGAGGCATCTGATGAGTAACTCTTCTATTCTAACGCTAACAATATTTGTGTGCCTTTTCCTTCTTTCCTTAAAATATGGCTGGAGAGTTACAAGAATAGTTGCATGGCAAAAACACAATGGAAACATTGAAATTAATAATAAGAAAGCATGGGGGCAGTAATGCATTTTGTTGAAATTATAATTGAGTATTTACCAATATTTATGTTTCTGACTATGGGGGTACTATTATTCATAGGATATCCTGTTGGGTTTATACTTAGGTGGTGTTGCAATAACCTATGGTTTTATAGGATATCTATTTGGCGTATTTAAACTTGCAGAGTTTTTTAACTTTGTGCCTAGGATGTGGGGTTTTTCTGCCGAAAACCTGATATTGGTTGCTATACCTAGTTTCGTGTTTATGGGAACTATGATGGAAAGAAGTGGTATCGCGAATGATTTGTTGAAAACCACACAGATCTTGCTAAGAAAAGTTCCTGGTGGTCTTGCAATGTCGGTGACTGTAATGGGTACTGTTCTTGCTGCTATGACAGGAATTATTGGAGCATCAGTTACAATGATGACAGCCTTAGCATTACCTCCAATGATTAAACAAAAATATAGCCATGCTCTGGCAACTGGTGTTATTGCAGCGTCAGGTACATTAGGAATTCTTATTCCGCCTAGTATTATGTTGATTATTATGGCTGATATTATGCAGGTTTCTGTTGGTAACCTTTTCATGGGTGCTTTAATACCAGGTCTAACATTAGCACTTATGTATCTTATCTTCATTTTCATATGGGCTTCAGTTGATCCTAAAGTGGCTCCTTCAATTAAAGAAGGTGAGATGACATACGAAAAAGGTAGATTACCAATGATGGTATTAAAGGCATTTTTACCTCCAGTAGCATTAATAGCGTTAATTAAAGGTTCAATACTTACTTGGATGGGCAACCCCTAGTGAAGCCGGTGCTGTTGGTGCTTTTGGTGCTACTATGTTGCTATTATAGGTAATAAATTTTCTTTTCCAATGTTAAGGAGTGTTATGCACTCCTCAGGTTTAACAATATCAATGGTGTTTATGATTATATTAAGCGCTACCTGTTTTGCTTATGTGTTTAGATCACTTAGGGGGAGATTATATTGTTGAAGAATTAATTGAAAAAGCTGGTCTTGGTTCCTGGGGATTGTTATTCTTATTAATGGGAATGACATTTCTTCTTGGGTTTTTCTTAGACTGGGTTGAGATAACGTTAATTATTCTTCCAATTTTTGCCCCATTAGTTGTGTTGTTAGATTTTGGTGATCACGTAACGCAGTTAACTGGTCTTGATGGACGTAAAGAAACAATGGTTTGGTTTTTAGTTCTGATGGCTATTAATCTTCAAACCTCATTTCTAACGCCACCATTTGGATTTGCATTATTTTATCTAAAAGGTGTTGCACCCCCAGAGGTTGCTACATTGAGCATTTATAAAGGCGTTATCCCTTTTGTTATTATTCAATTGATCGGTTTATCTTTAGTGATATTTCAACCTGAAATGGGATTATGGTTGCCACGGCTAATCTAACTTAATTTATTAAAACCGCATCACTTTGATGCGGTTTTTTTTTCTGAGGTTATAATCATGGAAACTATTGGTATTTGTGGTGCAGGATCTAATAGGTGCAAGTTGGGCTATAGGTTTTGCAAATGCTGGATTTAAATGTTTAGTATATGACTCAAATGACGAAAGTTTTGATAAATTTGAGAGTGTATCCAATCAATTGATACAAGACTTAAAGATTTTAATCCTACAGCTCAATATAGAAAAAATAAAATCAAACATAGTCCTTAAATGTTCAATTGAAGAGATTTGTAAAAATTCTATTTTAATTCAAGAAAGTATAATTGAAGACTTAGACATTAAGAAAAAAGTTTTTAAACAATTAGATAAGCTATCTAATAAAGATACGATCATAGCCTCATCCTCTTCATATCTTTTAATTTCCAAAATATCAGAAGACGTTGAACATAAAGATAGATGTATAAATGCGCACCCAGCATTACCTCCACACGTGGTTCCTTTTGTAGAAGTTGGAGGAAGCCCTGACACATCGAAATATATAATAGAGAAGGCTTTATCCATATATAAAAAAGCTAACTATGCGGCTATTGTTATTAATAAAGAAACTGAGGGTTTTATTTTAAACAGATTACAAGGGGCTTTATTAAACGAAGCAGTAAGGCTTCACGAAGGTGGTTTTGCGTCCATGGACGATATCGATATAGCACTAAAGCATGCTTTGGGAATAAGGTGGGCATTTATGGGACCCTTTGAGATTATGGATTTAAACGCTCCTGAAGGTATAAAGGACTCATTTACTAGATATAAAAGTGGTATTCAAAATCTAGCAAAAGAGCAAAATAGTGTTCCAGAATATTCCGACGAATATTTGAATAAATTGGAGAATGAACAAAGGAAACGCTTACCTTATTCTGATAGATCAGGCAGAATAGAAAAAAGAAATAAAATGATAGCATTAATTAGAAAACTAAAACTTGAATTGGGAGAGGATATTCAAAATGGCTAAATCTAAAAAAGTAATTATAAGTTGTGCTGTAACGGGAGCTATTCATACACCGTCTATGTCAGAATATTTACCAGTAACAGCTGAAGAAGTAATAGAGCATTCTTTAGCGGCTCATGAAGCTGGTGCAGCAGTTCTTCACTTACACGCAAGAGACGAAATTGATGGTCACCCAACACAAGATCCAGAAGAATTTGAAAAGTTTCTTCCTACAATTCAAAAATCATGCGATGCAGTCATTAACATTACAACTGGCGGTGGTCCTCAGATGACAGTTGAAGACAGAATGAGGCCTGCTATGCATTTTCAGCCTGAACTTGCATCATTAAACATGGGTTCTATGAATTTTGGTTTGTTTCCGATGTTAAAAAAACATAATCAACTAAAATTTCCTTGGGAAAAGGAGATGCTTGAAAGAAGTAAACACTCACTATTTAAAAATACATTTGAAGACATTGAGAATATTATGACGCTCGGCTACGCAAATGGAACTCGATTTGAATTTGAATGTTATGATGTTGGCCATCTTTATAATTTACATTATTTTCACAGAGAAGGGATGTTAAAAGGTCCTTATTTTATTCAGTTTGTTATGGGTATTATGGGTGGTATTGGCGCTGATGCAGATAATCTTCTTCATTTGAAAAAGACAGCTGATAAATTATTTGGAGACACATGTTATGAATGGTCTGTTGTTGGTGCTGGGGCATCTCAAATGAAAATGAACGCTACTGGAGCTGCCTTGGGTTCACATGTTCGTGTTGGTCTTGAAGACTCTTTATGGGATGGTCCCGGTAACCTTGCAAAAACAAATGCAGATCAAGTGAAAAGAGTAAGAGAAATCTTAGAAGGTCTCTCTTTAGAAATTGCCACTCCAGACGAGGCAAGGCAAATGTTAGGCTTAAAAGGTAAAGATAAAACAAACATAAATTAATGGATTGAAATATGAATTACGAAAGGCTTCTTGAAGGAAAAAAAGCGCTTATCACGGCAGGCGCAGATGGAATTGGTTACGCCATTGCTAAAAGATTTGAAAAAGCGGGAGCTAAGGTTTTTGTTTGTGATATTAATCAAGAGGCGGTTAATAGAGCTAACGAAGTAGATGACAATATTAAAGCAATGGTTTGTGATCTTAGGCAAACTCAATTAATAGCTTCAATGGTTGAAGCTGGTTTTGATTACTTAAAAAACCTTGATATTATAGTTAATAATGCTGGTATAGCGGGTGAAACTGCAGGCGTTGGAGAGCAGACATTAGGAGGATGGCAGGAGTGTATCCAGGTTAACATGACCAGTCATTTTGAAACAATGAGATTGGCGGTACCACGAATGAACGATGAAGGCTCTATTCTTTCAGTGTCTTCGGTAGCTGGAAGGGTGGGTTTTGCTTATAGATTGCCTTATGCTGCTACAAAGTGGGCTGTAATTGGAATGGTTAAAAGTTTAGCTAATGAATTAGGTCCAAGAGGTATTAGAGTAAACGCCCTTTTACCAGGTATTGTTGAAGGTGAGAGACAAAATCGAGTAATAGAAGCAAAAGCTAAGGTTAAAAATATTTCCTTTGATGATATGAAGAACGAAATTTTATCAGGAGCATCTCTCAATAGGTTTGTTACTCACGAGGACCTAGCTGAGCAGGCTCATTTTCTTTGTAGCCCATTAGGAAGGAATATCTCAGGGCAGGCTGTAAGTGTTTGTGGAAACATTGAAAAATCAGGATAAACTATCCAAGTATTTCATCTAGGATTGGATAAATATAAGTTTTAAATAATTCGGGGTTTTCAGACATAGGAAAATGCCCCGTGCCTGGAATAATGGTTGCCTTAGATCCTTTGATTCTACTCGCTGTCGCTAGAGTTCGTTCCGGAGTACAAGAACAATCATACTCTCCAGATAGAAGGTATACAGGGCATTTTTTTGTGTCTATTAAAGATGACCGATCATCAAAATCTCCATCGTGCCAATAAAAATAAAGATCACCTTTAAAAATCCCAGGTCCACCTTGCATGTAATGCCATAAAGTTTCATGTCTAAAATTATTCGGACTTTGCGGCGCAATTTGAGAAGAAACAAATGCAGCTTGAACTAACCCTCCGTGAACATCAGGTCTATATAACCAATCTAAGTCATAATAAGGCTCAAGTTTGTCAGCTCCTTCAAGAGCAATAACAGCTCTGAAAAAATTACTATGTTCTAGAGCTAAATGTAACACCACTCGGCCACCCATCGAGCAACCCATTATCACAGGTTGGTTAACATTGTATGCTTTGCAAAATGACATAATGATTTGTTTGTATAAAATTGTTGTCAGTTTATACTCTTTTGTTTCAAAACCTTCAGGTGGGTTGGATTTTCCATGCCATGGTAAATCAAATGCTATTACTCTATAATTAGCAGTTATTTTTTTGTCATTAAGTATGTGTCGGAATTGTCTTGCATCTGATCCTGCTGTATGCAAGCAAATTAAAGGTATTCCTGCACCACTTTCCTCCACATATATTCTATAGCTTTCATTATTAATATTAATGGTTAAATATCTTCCAATAATATCTTCAAATTCAATTTCATTATTTGTCATGCTAACCCTTATTTAATCATTAGAAGTTCTATTGGATGCAATAAGATCTTTAAAATATTGAAGATTTTGAATGAAAGGGGTTAAGTCACCCTCTAGGATAATAATTTTTTTTGCTAACATTGCAAAAATATCATGATAATCTCGGGGTGGCTTTTTAAGCCAATGTTTTTCCCATGACAGGCTTTGTCCATGAATCCTAAAAACACCACTCTTTGTTAAAAGTACTCTTTTCTTAATTGAATTGACTTTACCATTGATAATTTCAAATAAATAATCAGTATTTTCAATTCCAAAAGTAAATGTAAGATTTACCCATTGACCTCTTTTAAGAAGTTCTTGGTTAGAATTAATTCTAACCATCCATGTATCAGTTAATTGCATAATAATACTTTTGCTTATTTATTATATTATAAATTTTTATAGCTATTTTACAAAAAAAAACTTTAATATAATATTAAAATTGGAGGAAATAATTATGTTCAATATCAATAATTTTTTACATTCAGGAGCATTGAGCCCAGCAGCTGAATGGAAGGGGTATCCAAAATATAATTTTATAGGTGGTCATAATGATGATGAAAGTATACCTATCAAGTCCCTCAAAGATTCTATTGATAATGTCATTTTAAAAGAAGGTAAGACGTTAGCAAAGTATGGCCTTGAAAGTGGTCCTCAGGGTTATTTTTCACTCAGAAATTTTATATCCCTCCAATTAAAAGAAAGTGCGTCTATTAAATGTTCTGAAAAAGAAATATTAGTGGTGTCAGGATCCTTTACAGGCTCTTGACTTAGTAAATCAAACTTTTCTTAAAAAGGGTGACACTGTTATTATAGAAGAAGAAAATTATGGTGGAACTATTTCAAGGCTTAATAGGCTTGGAGTAAATATGGTAGGTGTTCCAATAGAAAGTGATGGTATGAAAATTAATGCTCTAGAAGAAATCTTAAAAGATCTCAAAAGCAAGGATATTAAACCTAGGTACATTTACACCATACCAACAATTCAAAATCCAACTGGAACTATAATGTCTGTTGAAAAAAGAAAAGCATTAATAGATTTGTCTAAAAAATATGAAGTTCCAATTTTTGAAGATGATTGCTATGCAGATCTTATTTTTGACAAAGAACGTCCACCAGCAATAAAATCCTTTGATAAGGAAGGATATGTAATTTACTGCGGATCATTTTCCAAATCTATAGCGCCGGCACTCAGGGTTGGTTATTTGTTAGCGGACTGGCATATTTTATCAAGAATATTGCCTTACAAAACTGACGCTGGTAGTGGATCTTTAGAGCAGATGGCTTTGGCTGAGTTTTGTAAAGCTAACTTTAACTCACACATAAATTTACTTAGAGCTAAACTTAAAGATAAATCAGATGCAATTTGCAACGCCCTAGACAAGTATTTTGGTTCCTCAGCTGACTTTACAAAGCCTAATGGAGGTATTTTTGTTTGGATTAGTTTGCCGGAGACAGTTGATACTTCTCGTTTATATGATTTAGCTTTGAAAGAAGGGGTTGCAATTAATCCTGGATCAGAATGGTCTATTAATACTAGTGGTAAGCATAAAATGCGTCTCTGTTTTGGTAATCCATCAACAAAAGAAATTGATGAAGGAGTGAAGCTTTTAGCTGAAATTTGCCAAAAAGAATTTGGTGTGCCTGCCCAAATTGCTAATTCATGAATTTTGATTATAAGAATTTTATGGAAATATATTAACGTTTTCTATCAATATAAAAAATTACTAAAATAAATAAATTTTATGTATTTAGAGGTAAGTTATTTTTAGTTTTAACTCTACCTAAAGCAAAGTTTGTTTCTATAGAGGCAATACCTTCAACTTTCGTTAGTTCCTCTCTCATAAAGATTTCATAGTTTTTTAAGTCAGAAGCCACTACTCTTAATAAATAATCTCTATTTCCAGTTACTAGCCAACAGTCCATAACAGCGTCCAAAGATGTTATTTCCTTTTCAAATGATTTTAGTATTTGATCAGTTTGATTTTCTAACCTTACAGATACAAAAGCTGTAACTGGAAAGCCGTAAGAAACTTCGTCGATAATTGCGGTATATCCTGAAATTAGTCCTCTTTGCTCTAAATTTTTTACTCTTCTAAGGCATGGAGAAGGAGAGAGACCTACTTTTTCAGATAATTCAAAATTAGTTAATCGTCCATCTTGTTGAAGAAAAAAAATTATTTTTTGGTCTATTCTATCAATATTGCTCAACACAACCTCTTAAAAGTATAATATATTATAAATCAATATTATTTTAGCATAATATGCTTAATTTTAAATTATTTTTATATTTTTTAGTCATTCATTTCATGAATTAAATGTTACTTTTATAAAATGAATGATAGAAACAAAATTTTAAAACAAATAGAAAATAAAATTTTATGGCTTTCTTGCTGGATGATACACAATGCAAATCATCTCAGAGAGAATCATGATGGTATAAAAGTTGGAGGTCATCAAGCTAGTTCAGCCTCTATAGTTTCAATAATGACAGCGTTATATTTTAATGTATTAAGACCTGAAGATCGAGTTGCTGTAAAGCCTCATGCAAGTCCGGTTTTCCATGCAATACAATATCTTTCAGGAATGCAAACAAAAGAAAATATTCAAAACTTTAGAGGGTTTGGTGGGGCGCAATCATACCCTTCTCGAACAAAGGATGTTGATGATGTAGATATATCAACTGGTTCAGTAGGATTAGGCGTAGCTATGACAAGCTTTGTTTCTTTAATTCAAGACTATATTTTAAAAAAACAATTTGGAAAAAAAATACCTAAAGGAAGAATGGTTGCTCTTGTTGGTGATGCAGAACTTGATGAAGGAAATGTTTATGAATGCCTTCAAGAAGGATGGAAGCATGATTTAAGAAATGTATGGTGGATTATTGATTATAATAGACAATCCCTTGATGGTGTTGTCCATGAAGGTTTGTCTGAACGTTTAAGTTCAGTTTTCGAGGCTTTTGGTTGGAATTTGATTAGTTCTAAAATATGGAAGATTGCAGAAAGACGCATTTAAAGAACCTGGTGGAAATTTACTTAAAAAATGGATTGATGATTGTCCAAATCAACTCTATTCAGCTCTTATTTATGAGGGAGGTGCTGCTTTTAAGAAAAGGGTATTGGACGACATAGGTGATCAAGATATAGTTTCTAAATTAATTAATAAAAGATCTGACAACGAATTTTTAGAGTTAATGGCTAATTTAGGTGGACATTGTGTACCAACACTATGTGATGCGTTTAATGGGATCAAAGATGACAAGCCAACCGCATTTATTGCTTATACAATTAAGGGTTGGGGAACACCGCTTGCTGGTCATAAAGATAACCATGCAGGCTTGATGACCAAAATTCAAATGGATAGTTTTAAATCTAAATTTGGTATTACCGAAGGAAATGAATGGAACAGCTTCTTAGATGCAAAAGAAGATCTGGAATTAAATGAATTTATAAAGAATTCACCATTTCAAAAAGCTAGACACAGAAAATATAATTCAAAAAAAATACCAGTAGACGATATAATTTTAATTACTGAAACTAAAATTTCAACTCAAAATGCTTTTGGTAAAATTTTAGATCAATATGCAAAAAATGACACTGAGTTTGGTAATAGAATTATTACCACTTCTCCTGATGTTTCAGTTTCTACTAATTTAGGCCCTTGGATTAATAAAAAAGGTTTGTTTAGCAGAACAGATAGTTCTGATACTTTTAGAGATCGAAAAATACCCTCAGCACAGAAATGGATTTTTTCTTCGCAAGGTCAGCACATTGAGTTAGGGATTGCTGAAATGAATTTGTTTTTAATGCTTGGTGCTGCTGGCTTGTCTCATGAGTTGTTTGGAGAAAGGTTGTTTCCAATTGGAACTGTCTATGATCCTTTCATAGTTAGAGGGTTGGATGCAATGAATTATGCTTGTTATCAAGATGCACGTTTTATGATTGTAGGAACTCCATCGGGAGTTTCACTGGCACCTGAGGGTGGTGCTCATCAATCAATAGGAACTCCGCTAATAGGTATTAGTCAACCAGGACTTTTAAGTTATGAACCAGCTTTTGCTGATGAGCTTTCAATTATAATGAATTATGGTTTTAATTATTTACAAGATGAAAATGGTGGATCTATTTACTTAAGGTTAACTACTAGATCAATAGAGCAGCCATTAAGAGATATAAATCATGAACTTAAGCAGAATGTTATAAAAGGTGGGTATTGGTTAAGAAAACCAGGCCCAAATCCAGAAATTATTATAATTTATCAAGGAGTGGTGGCTAGTGAGGCTGTTGAAGCAACAGGTATGTTAGGAGAAAGATTTAAAGATATTGGTGTATTAGGTATTACTAGTTCAGATAATTTATTTCACGGTTGGAAAAATAAAAATTTATCTAATGAAAAAAATAATAAAAACAGCCATATTGAAGATCTATTAAATATAATACCTAAAGATACAAAAATAGTGACAGTTATAGACGGCCATCCAATGACCTTGTCATGGATAGGATCAGTTTTTGGACATAAAATAATACCGTTAGGGGTTGATAAATTTGGCCAGACTGGAAGTTTAAATCAGCTTTTTTCAGAGTTTGCAATTGACAGTGAAAGTATTTGTAATTTAGGGTTTAATACTAACTGAAAATTTTTATTATTAAAGACCATGTCGCAAAAAAATATCAATTTAAAAGAAACCCTAACAGATAAATTAAGATCTCTTTTAAATAATAAAGAATTTATTCCTATCCCCTCATGTTTTGATGCTTTGTCAGCTAAGTTAATTCAACAAGCAAATTTTGATGTAACTTTTATGTCTGGTTTTGCTGCTTCTGCTTCAAGAATAGGTTCTCCAGATCTTGGTCTTATGACTTTCTCAGAGGTTTTTGATCAAGCAAACAATATATGTAATGCTATTGATATACCTATGATTGTTGATGGAGACACAGGTTATGGAAACGCTATGAATGTAAGAAGGACATTAAAGGAATGTTCTAAAGCTGGTTGTGCAGGCATTCTAATAGAAGATCAATTGGCACCTAAGAGGTGTGGTCATACACCTGGGAAAGATGTTGTTGAAAGAGAAGAAGCATTTGACAGGATAAGAGCTGCAAATGATATGAGAAATGAAGGGTATGATATCTTAATAATGGCCCGAACAGATGCAAATCATACGCATGGTTTAAGTGAAGCTATTGCCAGAGCACAAAAATTCTATGAATTAGGAGCTGATATCTTATTTGTAGAAGCTCCAAAAGATAAAGAAGAAATGACAACTATCTGTAAAGAAGTTCCAGGATATAAAATTGCTAATATTGTTGAAGGAGGTATTACACCTAATTTGCCAATGAAAGAGTTAACTGAAATTGGCTATAAGCTAGCTGTTTATCCTTTAACTGTTATGAGCGCAGCAATGAAAGCTATGACTAGTTCCCTGAATCTTTTATTTAAGGATGAAGATAGATCAGACTTATTATTAAACTTTAAAGATCTAAGACAAAGAGTTGGTTTTGATGATTATTACGAAATATCAAGTAAATATGAAACTTCAAAAAGAAGTTAACTTAGTTAAGTTAAGGAGTGTCTAATGAAAAGTTATCAGGTTGTTGATTTTGGTAAGCCACTAGAATTAAGAGAATATGAAAATCCTCAACCCAAGGGTAGTGAGATACTTGTAAAAATTTCAGCCTGTGGAGTTTGTCATAGTGATCTTCATTTAGCCGATGGATATTTTGATTTGGGAGATGGTAATAGAATTACTCTAGCAGATAGGGGTACTAAATTACCTTTTACACCAGGTCATGAAATAACAGGTACTGTTGTTGCAATTGGTAAAGATGCCAAAGATGTTAAAATAGGAGACGCTGGAATTAGTTTTTCCATGGATAGGATGTGGAGTTTGCGAGGCTTGCGTTGAAGGTAACGAAACTTTATGTGAGGCACCTAAATATCTAGGTGCAAGACTTAATGGTGGTTATTCAGATCATATAATAGTGCCAGATAGTAAATATCTAGTTTCTTACGGATCTATGGACCCAGCTACTGCAGCCCCTTACGCATGCTCAGGATTAACTGCTTTTAGTGCATTAAAAAAAATACCAGTTGCTTCCTCTAATGATTGGATAGTTATTATTGGTGCTGGTGGAGTTGGTATCAATGGTATTTTATTGTCTCCTGCTATTCATAAAGCAAAAATTTTAGTTATAGATAATGATCCAGAAAAACGCCAAAAGGCAATTGAGGCAGGAGCGGAAAAGGCTTTCTCGCCAGACGATAAAGAAGAGATAAGGAATATTTTAGGGATAGGTGCTAAGGCTGCAATTGATTTTGTAGGAAGACCAGAAACAACAGATTTTGGATTGTCACTAGTTAAAAAAGGTGGAATTGTTATTGTGGTTGGTCTTTATGGTGGGTCATTAAAACTGTCTCTTCCATTAGTCCCTATGAGATCTGTTACTCTTAGAGGTTCGTACGTTGGTGAGTTAAGAGAATTAAAAGAACTAGTTGAAGTAATTAAGCAAGGTAATACAAAGCTTATACCTGTAAAAAAACAAGCTTTAGAAACTGCTAATCAAGCAATGTCAGATTTGAGAGCAGGTAAAGTAAACGGACGAATTGTTTTAATACCAAATTAATCGCTAACTTAAACAAAAAATAAATAAGAAATACGAGAAAAATAATGAATTCAGAAAATAATCACAATCACCATCATGATCACGACCACGATCATAAACATGACGATGCACACTCACATTTGCCCTCAGATCCAGAATTAAGAGTCAAAGCAATTGAGACCTTACTTTTAGGGAAGGGGCTAATTGATTCTAAAACTTTAGATGAACTAATAGATACATATGAAAACAAGATTGGCCCTCAAAATGGCGCTAAGGTAGTTGCTAAAGCTTGGGTAGATAAAAGTTATAAAAAAAGATTACTTGAAGATGCTACTGCAGCTATTAGAGAATTAAGTTATCAAGGTAGACAAGGTGAGAACATGGTTGTGGTTGAAAACACCCCAGACATTCATAACGTTGTAGTCTGTACTTTATGTAGTTGTTATCCTTGGCCGGTTTTAGGTATTCCACCAACGTGGTATAAGAGTGACGAATATAGATCTAGAACGGTTAGAGAGCCAAGAAAGGTACTGTCTGAATTTGGAGTAAATGTTGACCCTAAAGTAAAAGTAAAGGTGTGGGACTCTACAGCTGAACTAAGATATTTAGTTTTGCCAATGAGGCCAAAGGGTACAGAGCATCTTAATGAAAATGAATTAGCTGAATTAGTTACTCGTAATTCTATGATTGGAACAGGTTTACCTGAGAATGCAAAATGAGTAGACTTCATGATATGGGTGGACGTTTTGGTGATGGGCCAATTCCTATACCTAGAAAAAAAAATAATGAAATTGATAATCACGAACCTACTTTTAAATATGATTGGCATGCAAAAGCATGGGCAATTACTTTAGCTGCAGGCGCCTTAGGGGAATGGAATCTTGATATAAGTAGGCATTATAGAGAATGCTTGCCACCAAAAGATTACATGAATTATTCATATTACGAAAAATGGTTAGCCGCACTTACTAATCTATTAGTCGATAAGAATTTAGTCTCGCTTGAGGAATTAAAAAGCGTTATAGATTTGGTCGAAAAGAAGGGTTTAAACTTTGAAGCTAATAAAAGCGAAAAGTTAGATCAAAGAACTTGGTTAGCTAAGGATGTTCAAAAGACGCTAGGTTGGGGTGGACCTTCAATAAGAGAAATTAATGTTAGTCCAATTTACAAAATTAATGAAAAAGTAGTTGCAGTTAAGTATAGTCCAAACGAAGATGTAAATGGGGGACATACTCGCCTTCCATCGTATGTTATGGGAAGGGAAGGCATTATTTATTCTTATAATGGTTCACATGTATTCCCAGATAAAAATGCGCATGCTAAGGGAGAGAATCCTCTACCACTATACACAGTTGAATTTAAAGCGTCAGAGTTATGGGGTGTTTCAGCTGAAGACAATAATGATAGTATATATTTAGATTTGTGGGAGCCGTATTTAAGAAGTAAAAAAACTTAAGCTTTTTGAGAAAAATTATGAATAACCAATCAAACTTTAATCTACCTTTCACTAATTTAATTGAAGATCAAATAACTTTTCAAAATCCGTGGCATGGACAGATTTTTGCTATAACTGTTCAATTATCAGAAAATGGGAATTTTTCATGGACTGAGTTTGTAGAAATTTTTGGAGATTCTCTTAAAGAAGCAAGGTTAAAATTAAGTAATTTAAATGGTAATGATGATTATTTTAATTGTTGGTTAACAGCTCTTGAAAAAATGATTATTTTTAAAAAATTAGGTAATGTAGATATATTGTCCTTGTTGAAAGATGATTGGACCAAAGCTTATTTGTCGACACCTCATGGAAAACCAGTGAAGATTAAAAATAGGAGTGTTTAAATGTCAATCAAATCCAAGGCTGCAGTAATAAGGGATAATAAATTAGCTCAACCTTATAAAAGCTCAAAGCCGTTATCAATTGAAGAAATAATAATATCTCCCCCACTTGAAAATGAGGTTCTTGTTCAAGTCAAAGGAGCAGGTCTTTGCCATTCAGATCTTTCAGTAATTAATGGCTCAAGAGTTATGCCATTACCATTAGTTATCGGCCACGAAGGTGCAGGTGAAGTTGTTGAAGTTGGGAGTGCAGTTAAAGATATAAAAATAGGAGACCATGTTTCTTTTCAATTTTCTCCTTCTTGCGGTCGTTGCCGGCGTTGTCTTGAAGGAAGACCTCAAGTATGCGAACTTGCGGCGGCTACTAAAGGAAAAGGGCAATTAATGTCTGGGGGTAGTAGGCTTTCTGATTTAGATGGTAATGTGTTAAATCACCATACAGGTGTTTCATGCATGTCTCAATATAGCGTTGTTGATAGGGGGTCGGTGGTAGTAATTGATAAGTCAGTAAATATTCAAGATGCAGCTCTATTTGGGTGTGCTGTGATGACTGGAGTTGGAGCTGTTATTAATACTGCAAGAATAAGACCTGGAGATTCTGTTGCTATTATTGGTTTAGGTGGTGTTGGTTTAAATGGAATCATTGGAGCAAAACTAGGGGGTGCGGAAACTATCATAGCTGTTGATATTGATCCATCCAAGTTTATTCGTGCAAAAGAACTCGGAGCAACTCATTGTTTTGATAGTAGAAACAACGACACTATTGAAGAAATTAGAGAGTTAACAAAGGGAGGAGTTGATTTTGCAATTGACTTGGCAGGAGTCATTCCAGCAATGAACACAGCGTATGAACTTATTCGATATGGTGGCACAGTTGTAACGGCTGGTTTATCTCCAATTAATACACAATTTAGTTTTAATCATAGTGATTTAGTCGCTCAGGAAAAATCAATATTAGGAAGCTATATGGGTTCGTGTGTTCCAGTTAGGGATGTTCCAAGGTTTTTAAACTTATTTCAACAAGGACGTTTACCTGTAGATAAATTGATAGATGGAAAAATAACTTTTGACGATTTAAACGAAGGTTTTGATAAACTATCAAATGGCGAAGTTGTTAGACAGATCTTGATGCCAAACGCATAAAAACTATTTTAATTAAATCATTTTCCAGTTTTTATAAAAAATACTTCTAGTGTTTTTTAGTAGAAAGCCAACACCTGACAAAATTAATTTCATAATATTTTCAAAATACGATGGTCTTATAATATCTATAAATGCGCAATATCTTAGGTCGTCCTCTTCGTTAAAGCTTTGATGAATTAACGTGTCATCAAATATAAATAAGGGGTTGTATTTCCATTTGTTAATTCTTCCATCAGCTTCTATGAAAGAGCCTTCATTTTGTACCTTGTTAAAATTATATAATATGCGATAAGTTATTCTTAAGGGGCCAAAATGTCTAGATGTAGAAGTTTTTTCTCTAAATAAAGAAACACCAATGGTTTTGATGTACTTATAATCTTTGTTAAAATCTATAATTGTTTCGTCTAATTTATAACCATACCATTGATAAAATAACATTGATCGATTGTCGCCAACAGCATCTTCAAATCTTTTTCCAATTTCTTTAGAGTTTTTATCAAAAAGAGAAATTATATCATTGACTTCATCTTGATGTTCTTTTGGGAGGTCCTCAACTTTAAAGGTATGAAGGTTTCTAAGTGACAATAAATCAGAAAACAAATTTAAAGGAGAGAGAATAAAAGTTAGAAAGCCTTTTCCGCAGAAATATTCTTTTAATAATTTTAAATTCATAGTTTTATGTCTGGAAACATCTATTAGTCCGCATAATATCCATATTGGAAAAATTGACCATATTCCAATATTTATTGATAAAATGTATGAGCTAATAATTAAGAGAATAAGTAATATTAATTTAAATATAGTATCCATTTTGTACTTCAAAATCTTGAATTAATTTCTAAACTTAATCTATAATTTAACAACAAATCTATCAACTTTTTTTTAGATTGATTGAGTAAAATATAAATTAAGTTTATAATATTAATGAATTTTTAATAAAAGGAAATGAAACATGCCTAGTTTTGACATTGTAAGTAAAATTGATATGCCATCAGTTCAAAATGCTTTGGATGGGGTAAGAAAAGAAATTAATACAAGGTATGATTTTAAGGGTAGTAATTGTGAAGTTGAACAACAAGAAGATAAAATCATTATTAAAGCTGACGATGAGTTAAAAAGAAAACAAGTTGAAGAGCTTCTTATTACTTACTTAACTAGAAAAAAGGTGGATACTGGTGCTTTAGAATTTGAAAAACCAGAAGCAGCTTCTGGAAATTCAATAAGACAAGAAGTGCTTGTTAAACAAGGTATTGATAGAGAAACAGCCCAAAAAATTGTTAAAGTCATCAAACAGTCTAAAAGTAAAACACAGACTGCTATTCAAGGTGACGAAGTAAGGGTATCTGGAAAGAAAAGAGATGATCTTCAAGAAGCTATCAAATTAATCAAAGATTTAAATTTGAAACATCCATTGCAATATGAGAATTTTAGAGACTAAAGCTTTACTATTTCAGCTCTTTTATCTCTTTCATTCCATTTTGAGGCATTAATTGAAGAGTAAAATTCAGAAAGATGAAGATTAAATAAAGCAGGCTCTTCTAGATTAATTGTATGACCTGTTTTAGGAACTATTAATAATCCAGAGGTTTTAATAGTTCTTTTTAGAAACAAACCTACTTCAAGACACATGTCGTCTTCATCACCATTAATTATTAAAGTTGGGCTATTAATACTAGAAATTTCTTTTTCTAGCTCATATAGATTAGGCCTCTTATTTTGAACGCCTAAAAGAGTGTTTGCAGATCCCACTGCATTATGTTTGATTAATTGATCATTGAATAATTGCCAGCCATTTGGGTCTTTATTTTGAAATTGGACTCTTGATGGGCCTAAAGCGTATTCTGATCCTACAACTTCCATACCTTTGTTGATAATATTTTGAGCAGTGTCAAATGAAACATTTGTAAAATCAGCATCTTGATTATATGTAGTTTTCTCAATTGGGATTGCTCCATAACCGCAACCAGCTATTACTAAACTTCTCACTCGATGGGGTGCTTGAATACCTAAATGAAGTGTTGCAAAGCCTCCCATAGATAGACCAACTATGTGTGCTTTTTCAATTTTCAAGTTATCCATTAGGCTTATTATATCTTGCCATGCTCTTTCTTGACTGTATTTAATTTCATCTTCTGGAGTATCAGAGGGATGATAGCCTCTGGCACAATATGTTATACACTGATTATATCTAGAAAAATAATTAACCTGAGGTGCCCAGCTACGATAATCACCGGCAAACTCATGAACAAATATTATTGGTTCACCTGTTCCATTGGTTTCATAAAATAAATTTACATTATCATCAGTTTTTATAAATGACATTTGTTTCTCCCAAACATAATTACATAAAATTAGTTATAAATATTGTCATCCTAAATTTATTTCGACCTGCTATAATAGCACTTTCTATAACATTAGATTAGCATTAACAACGTGTAGATGTCTTGCAAAAATTGGAACCTCTATATCGTATTTCTTAAATTTTTTCTATAATGATAGCACTTCCTTGTCCAACCCCTACGCACATAGTGCAAAGTGCATATCGTTTATTTGACTCAATTAATTCTTGAGCAGCTGTCAAAACTAATCTTGTTCCCGACATACCAAGAGGATGGCCTAGTGCAATTGCTCCACCGTTTGGGTTTACTCTTTCGTCATTATCTTGAACTCCTAATGATCTTAGGCTTGCTAACCCTTGAGCAGCAAATGCTTCATTAATCTCAATAACATCTATATCTTGCATTTTTAGACCTGCAAGTTTTAGTGCTTTTAACGATGCTGGAACTGGTCCAATACCCATAAATGCAGGTTCAACCCCAGAACTGGCGGCCGAAATAATTCGTGCTCTAGGTACTAAATGATTTCTTTTTACACCTAAATCACTGGCTATTATTAGTGCTGCTGCCCCATCATTAACCCCACTTGCATTTCCAGCAGTAACGGATCCATTTTTACGAAAAGGAGATGGAAGTGCTGCCAATTTTTCAATAGAAGTTGATCTTGGATGCTCGTCTTTATCAAAAATAATTGGATCACCTTTTCTTTGAGGAATGACAACGGGTGTTATTTCTTTAGATAACCTTCCATTAGCTATAGATTTCATAGCTTTTTCTTGACTCGCAAGTGCCATTTTATCTTGGTCATCTCTATTAATTTGATATTTTTCTGCTACATTTTCTGCTGTTTCTGGCATTGAATCAATCCCAAATGTAGCTTTCATTTTAGGGTTCACAAATCGCCAGCCTATTGTTGTATCATAAATTTCTGCATTTCTTGAAAAAGGGGTAGTAGCTTTTGGCATGACAAAAGGTGCTCTACTCATACTCTCTGCACCTCCAGCAATAGTAAAATCAGCCTCATTTGACTTGATCATTCTTGATGCATTGGTAATTGCCTCCATACCTGATGCGCACAATCTGTTAAGTGTAATTCCTGGGACTGTATGTGGAAGGTTTGCTAAAAGAAGTGCCATTCTTGCAATGTTACGATTATCTTCGCCAGCTTGGTTTGCATTGCCAAAAAAAACTTCTTCTAAGCTGTCCCAATCTGCTTTGGCTAAATTTTCTTTTAGTGCGATTAAAGGAAGTGAAGCAAGATCATCGGTTCTAATTGAAGACAGGCTTCCACCAAATCGTCCAATAGGAGTTCTTGTTCCTTCACAGATAAAAGCTTCTGACATTAAAAATCTCCAAAATTAAAAAAAGTTAATAAGAAAAATTTGTATAAATTGGTGTTTGATTAGGATCCCATAAATTATATTTTTTCATTATAGATGAAAATTCATTACTATCAATAAATTGAAATAGCCATTTTTTTAAAAATATTAAGTCTAATGCATCAAACCATAGTTCATCAACATTCCTAAATTGTCTAATAAATGGCAAAATTGCATAATCTAGCATGCTTAAATGTGGGCAATTAAGAGCGTTATTTTTTTTTAATAAATCATTTAAATAATTAAGAAATTTTAAATTCTTATCTCTATGAAAATCTTTATTATTACTTTTATATCTATTTGGATATTTATATTTATCCAAGTTTTTTTTGAAATCACACTCAAGCGTAATCAAAATTTTATCGATTTCAATTTGATTAAGTTGACCCTCAGCCAACCAATTTTTAGGATCATTAGTCTTTAACGCCCACTTAATAATGTCTATACTCTCGTCTAAAACTTTTTCAGAGTTTAATATTAATACTGGCACTGTTCCTTTTTGTGAAGACTGTATAAATTCTTTAGGTTTATTCTGTAGTTTTATTTCTCTTATTTCAACTATTATACCAGATGATTGTAATGCTAGTCTTGCACGCATTGCATAAGGACATCTCCTAAATGAATATAAGATCGGGAATTTATTTTTAATCATATTAATAATTTAATTGTAAATTAAAAAATATAAAGATTAATTTTTTATATTCCTATTTGTCTATTAACACTTCATTTGTTAATTTGTCAGCCATTTGATCTACCTCGTCATTAATATGATCGCTTATATGTCCCTGTTTTGTGAGTTGATATATAGTATTCCAAAGTGAAGGAGGATAATTTTGTCTTATATTTTTAATCATATGAAGTATGTGTTTTTCTTCATAAATATTATCTTCTTTTGACTTCCTTACTCTATCAAGTGGAAAGGGAACTATTTGCGCCATTACTATATCTCCTGTTATAAATAGAGTTTGCAAATAGCTTGCCGATTTTAAAAAATATTAAATTTTTTTAATATTTATTTAATATTTAATGTATAACAAGGCTATTAATAAACAAAGGTCTAGTATGAGTGGTTTAGAATTTTTAAGATCAACTAAAATAGTTTCTACTGTTGGAACTGCAACCGATGGTACGTCCAAACTTAAATCTTTAATTAAAGCGGGCGTTAATGTTTTTCGCCTTAACTTTAGTCACGGTAATCATGGTGACCATTTAAAAAGAATTACAAATATAAGATCAGTCGCAAATGAGGTGGGTTGTAATGTTGCAATTCTTGCAGATCTTCAAGGGCCAAAATTTAGAATTGGAGAAGTGAAATCTGATATTAAAGTTATTAAAGGTAATAATTATATTTTTGATAAAAATACTGAAATAGGGGACTTTAGTAGAGTCAACTTATCGCATGATGAAATTTATGAAAGTTTATCCATAGGTTCTAATATTTTAATGGATGACGGTAAACTTCAATTTGTAGTTAAAAAAATATCAAAAGATAAAATAAATACAGAAGTAGTAGTGGGCGGCTACATAAAAAGTAATAAAGGTATAAATTTACCTGATGTAGTCATAAACACAAATCCACTTACTCCTAAAGATATAGAGGACCTTAAATTTATTTTAAATCAAGATGTTGATTGGATAGCTCTTTCGTTTGTTCAAAAGTTAAGCGATGTAGAAGAAGTTAAAAAATATATAGGCGATAAAGCAGGCGTTATAGCAAAGATAGAAAAACCATCAGCGCTTAAGGAATTAAAAAGTATAATAGGTGCCTGTGAAGGTATAATGGTAGCGCGAGGAGATTTAGGCGTAGAATTACCTCCAGAAAAAGTTCCGGGAATACAAAAGGAGATTATACTTGAATGTAGGCAAGCTGGAAAGCCTGTTATAGTCGCTACCCAGATGCTCGAGTCTATGATTGATTCGCCTTCACCAACTAGGGCAGAAGCATCAGATGTTGCAACGGCTGTGTTCGATGGAGCTGATGCTGTAATGCTCTCTGCAGAAACAGCAGTAGGATTGTTCCCTACTGAAGCAGTCACTATTATGGATAGAATAATTTGTTCTGCAGAAAAACATATTAAAAGTCATCGTGGAGACGGGCCTCAAAATTTAAAGGTAGAAAACTTTGTTTATAATGCAGTTTCTCATTCTGCAGTCAGTTTAGCAGAGTCAGTGAAAGCTAAAGCTGTTGTTGCCTTCACTGCATCTGGTAACACAGCCTATAGAATGGCTAGAGAACGTCCAAATTTATTACTAGTAGTAATGACACCTGATGAAAAAGTAAAAAGGAGATTATCTCTTTTATGGGGCGCTTACTCTTTCTTCAGTAAAGTTCAAGGTTATGAAGCTGCAATCGAAGAAGCTAGACAAATTATAAGAAAACAAAAATTTGCTAATAATGGCGATGCTATTGTAGTTGTAGCTGGAATGCCCTTTGGAATATCTGGTTCAACAAATTCAATAAGAGTAGTTGATATTTAAAGAGTTATTTCTTGCCCAACTTTACTGTCACCATTTTATCAGGATTGCTTGGAGGCTCTCCTATAGCTAGTTTTTCTACTGCATCCATTCCAGATACAACTTGTCCCCAAACTGTATATTGACCAGTAAGATGACTGCAACCGTCAAAACATATAAAAAATTGACTGTCACCGCTATCAGGGTTCATGGATCTAGCCATTCCCACTGTTCCGTATTTATATTCATAGTCTGAAAATTCAGCTTTTAAATTCTTTCCAGAGCCACCTGTTCCAACTCCGTCAGGGTCACCAGTTTGAGCCATGAACCCTTCTATAACTCTATGGAATATTATTCCATCGTAGAATTTATCTTTAACCAATTCTTTAATTCTTTTAACGTGATTTGGTGCAATTTTAGGAAGTGTTTCGATAACAACTTTACCTTGAGATGTTTCAATTGTTATAAACTTACTTGTACTTGCTGATGCTTTTTTAACTGGTTTAGCCATTGTTACACACATTACCCCTAGAACTATAATTAATAAATTTTTAAACATACGAATACTTTCATTTGATTATTAATGACTAGATATAAAGTTACTGTAATTAAAATCAATATTTTTTTTATATGAGTGCATCAATCTGTTCATCAGATAAGTTTCCTGGAACTATAGTTATAGGAACTCTACATTCATTGCTTCCTTTATTTATAATATAGTTAATTAATGGACCGGGGTTTCCGTGTTCTGTAGATACGCCTAAAACAAGAACTCTAATTGATTCTTCACTGTCAATTAAATTGAATAACTCTTCATGAACAGTGCCTTTTCTAACAAATGTTCTTGGCTTAGGAGCACCTAATTTTTCACAATAATTACTTAGCTCTTCAAGTAAAGTTTTACTGGCTTGTTCAGTTTCAGCTTCCATGATTTCTGAAACTCCACCCCATAATTGACCTTCAACAGGCTCAATACATCTAAATAATGCTATTTCACCTCCAGCTGTGGCCGCACGTCTTGCTGCGTAATATAAAGCTTGATGTAATTCTTTACTATCATCAGCGACAACTAAAAATAACCTATTGCTCGGTTTTAAAGCCTTTGGTTTAACAGTTCTTTTTTTATTCATTATGTCCTCTTTAAACTTTTCTGAATACTAAATTAGTTCCCCAACCAATAAAAACAGCCAATAGGACTGCTAAAATTCCATATAATGTTGAATAATTTTGGGCTATGTTATAAATCTCAGCACTGAAACCTGATTTTGACACGTTAATATTGCTAGTTTCTTTTGAAATAAGTTTACTATTTCGGTAATGTAATATTTTTACTTCAAACTTTCCAGTTGTAACATTCGAAGGCAGTGACAAATAAGATCTAAATAGTGAATTTTTTATTAGAGACACAGAATTTTCATTTACACTCCATAATTTAGACTTAAGCATATTTCTAGTGAGAGCCTCTCTCCATTCTTGTTCGTTATTTATTGGTTTACCAGGCTGAATTCTTACATTTAAATTATTTAAACCAATTTCTGAAATTTTTTGAGTCTTTTGATTTAAAATTTTATCAATGTCTCTATTTGAAGAAATACTTAAATATTTTGGGGCATTAATATAATTAACCTTTTTAGTATTTACCCAAACTCCTAAAACATTTCCTTTTTTTTGGATAGTTGCAAGACCTTTAGGTCCAGTGACAACAACTATGATATCGTCACCTTTTCGGCCGTCATAAGCTCCAAATAAAAGAATTTTAGCTCCAAGAAAATCTGTAGAAATTTCAACATTTTCTTGAGAAAGATCTGCTACTATTTGGTTTTGAGCTCTAACGTTAAAAGATAATATAATTAAACAAAATAAAATATGAAGTGGTAAATAAAATTTCATTCTTAACTACCTTCTAATAACAATAGAAAAAAGATCAGATGGAATAGTGATTAATTCAGTTAAAATCTTTAAACTTACTAAAATAATAATTGTTGAGAGTATAAGTCTTAGATGTTCACCCTTGAGAACATTTGTAAATTTTGCTCCAATTTGTACTCCAGCAACAGAACCTAATAATAATAAAGTGGCTAAGACTATGTCGACCGTTTGATTTTGCGATGCTTGAAGAATTGTAGTATTGGCAGCAACAAAAATTATTTGAAACAGTGATGTGCCAACAACTAAAGACGTTGGCATCCCTAGGAGATATATCATTGCAGGTACAATAATAAACCCACCACCAATTCCCATTATAGCTGCTAACACTCCAACTATTATTCCTATTAAAATTGGTAATAAAACAGAAATATATAGTTTTGATTTTCTAAATCTAGTTTTAAATGGTAATCCATGTAGCCAATTATGTTGATGAAGTTTGCCTCTTGAGATTTTCCCTTTTCTCTTTCTCAAAATCAACCTTAATGATTCGGAGAACATCATACTGCCTATCAAAGATAAAAAAATCACATAAGATAATTTTATAACAAGGTCTAATTGACCTATTTTGTCTAAAAAATTAAATAAAATAACTCCTATGGACGAGCCAAGAACTCCCCCCAAAAGTAGAACAGTTCCCATCTTAAAATCAACATTCCCTCTTTTCCAGTGAGACAAAACCCCAGAAACTGATGGAGCTACTAATTGATTAGCAACAGATGCAACTGCAACAGGTGGCGGGATTCCAAGAAACATCATAATAGGGGTTAACAAGAAACCTCCACCTACTCCCACTAAACCCATGATAAAACCAATGATTAATCCCACCCCTATTATCACTAAGGAATGAATTGGTTGTTCAGCTATCGGAAGGTAAATATACATTGAATTTTCATAATTGTTTATTTGATTATGATAGTACATTATTTATAATTTAAAAATAATTATTTAAAGCAAAGGTTAATGGTAAATTTAATAACAACATATAATCTCTTAGGTTGTATAAAAAACGTAAGAGATGCTGGAGATTCTAATCGATCAATTTTAGGTTACTCTGAGGCCAGTATACTTGTAATTTTTATAAATAATTATGACAAAAACGAGAGTTATATTTTATTGACCCAGAGAAAAAATAATCTTAAGAAAGCATGCTGGACAAATTGCTTTTCCAGGAGGAAGAAAAGAGATATGAGGACAAAACTTTACTAGAAACAGCTGTTAGGGAAACCGAAGAGGAAATAAGTCTTTCAAGAGAAAATTATGATATAATTGGTCATTTCCCAAAATTCTATACTGGAACTGGTTACGTCGTTACTCCTTATATTGCTCTGATGAAAGAATTATCAAATTGGGAAAATTTAATAAAGCCAAATGCTGACGAGGTTAGAAAAATATTTACTCCAAAATCACAGCAATTACTGTCTCCCAGAATATCACATTAGAGAAAAACCTCCAATTAAATCTAGCATGTCTATGACTTGGAGGATAAACTACCAGAATGAAAATATATGGGGTTTAACTGCTAGAGTTTTAGTTACTTTATCAGCTGGGTTAGGCCTAAGGGAGTATCCACCATGCGACGATATCTAATTATTTTTCTTGCTATACTATTTTCAATAGGTCTTTATTTTTTAACAAAATATATTTTACAAAGACTTACGAAAACTAATTCAGTTTTTATATCTTCTTTAGTAAGCCTTCTTGGGTTTTGCATCTTTATTTTAATTTCATTTTTATATCTTGAGGGTAACGCAGTTGATCCAAGTCATCTTTATAATCCTCCATCAATTGTTGATGGAAAAATAAAGGATGGTAGTTTTTCTAATTAGAAAATAAAGGATTTACTTATTATAAAACAAAATATAACTAGTTTTTTTCTAAAAGATAAAAATATTCAAACTATTTTTAATTTAGCAAAAGGTATAGATGCTAAAATATGGATTGTTGGTGGCGCAATTCGAGATTTTTTTTGTAACAAGCAAGTAAGTGATATAGATTTTGTTACAAGTATGGATATAAATTTATTTGCAAAAAAAATTGTAAAAAAAAATATAAAAATTTTTAAAAAAAATATTCAATATAAAACAATCACTTTAATACTGGGTAATAATGAATATCAAATTACTAGTTTTAGAAAAGATTTAATTACATTTGGAAGACAAGCATATGTTAGCTCTGCAGAAAGCTTGTATCAAGATTCTCTAAGAAGAGACTTTACAGTGAATGCGTTGTATTTAAACGAAGAAGGAGATTTAATAGATCCTCTTGGAGGGTTAAAGGATATCAAAAAAAAAGAGTTAAAATTTATTGGTGATCCTATCAAAAGAATTGAAGAAGATTATCTTAGAGCAATTAGGTTCTGCAGATTTTTTGCTACATTCCCAAATAAAAATATTTCATATCATTTGAAAAATAAAATTATGTCAAAACTTTATAATATTAGCATTTTATCAAATAAAAGAATGAAAGATGAGTTTACAAAAATATTTATGGTTGAAAACTTTAATATTAGTTTGTCTGTTATGTCAGAATTAAAAATAGATAGACATATTTTATTAAATAAGAATAAGCAAAATTCAAGAAGGTTTTAAAACAAAAAATTTTACAACTATTACCTATATCAAATCTTTTGCAATAAATATAATAAATGAAGAAAAACTAGATTTAATTTCTGTCTTTTTACCTCTCTTATATGGTTTTGATAAACTTGAAAGTATTATTCATAGATTTGAATTAAATAAGAAAAAAATCACTTTTAATAAATTTGTATTTTCTTTATTAAAATTTTCTAAATTGTATAATCAAAAAATATTTGAGTCTAAAAATGTTAAAGATAAAAAAATATATATACTAAAATTTATATGGAAGATGAGATGTAGTATTTATCCAAATCACATAACTTTTTTTAAAAATGATAAAACACCGTTTAATTGGTACAAGTTAGCTTTATTTCATATAATTCCTTTGAATAAAATTGATGAAATAGATTTGTGTAATATGAAGTGGCCAATAATTCCTATTAACAGACATAAAGTTCAAGAGATGTATAGGCAGGATGATTACATTAAAATTAATCAATCAATTAGGAAAGCAGAACAATTTTGGGTAAATAATGATTTTCAAAGTTCTACTAATGAAATCATAATCTTTTTAAAAACAATACAAGATGGCAATGATAAAATATGACAATTAAAATAGAAATGTTAGAAAAATTAAAAGTACAAAAATGCTTGGACAACAATCAGTTGTTAGATAACAAAAAAAAGATAGCTAAAGATTGGTTTGCAAATCTTAGAGATGAAATATGCGCATCTTTTGAAAAAATTGAAAATAATAGATCAAGTATAAAGAAAAATATAAATTTTAATAAAAAGAATTGGGAAAGAAATGGTGGAGGCGGAGGCACTATTTCAGTTATGAAGGGTAATGTTTTTGAAAAAGTTGGAGTGAATATATCCACTGTTCATGGGGAATTTTCTAAAGAATTTCGAGGCCAAATACCCGGTGCTGAAGAAAACGGAAAGTTCTGGGCATCAGGTATATCAGTTGTATCACATATGTGTAATCCATATGTACCAGCCGCACACATGAATACGCGATTATTAGTTACAGGTGAAGGAGATAAAAAAAAGATTTGGTTTGGAGGAGGAGGAGATTTAACACCAATTTTTGAAGATAAAAAAGCATCCAAATTATTTCATAAAAATTTTAAATCAAGTTGTGATAAATACAACTCAAATTATTATCCTAATTTTAAACATTGGTGTGATGAATACTTTTATTTGCCTCATAGAAAAGAAGCAAGAGGTATTGGAGGTATTTTTTTTGACTATTTAAATAGTAATAATTGGAATGATGACTTTTGCTTTGTTCAAGATATTGGGAAGACTTTCTTATCTTCTTACCTAGAAATAATTAAAAGTAGAATTGAACATAAATTTTCTCAAAATGATAGAGAAGAGCAACTTGTCAGGAGAGGCAGATATGTTGAATTTAATTTATTATATGATAGGGGTACAATCTTTGGATTGAAAACTGGAGGAAATACTGAAGCGGTTCTGATGAGTTTGCCTCCCAAAGTTAGTTGGATTTAATTCTAGTTGCAAAAAATAAGTTTAAAAAGTTCTAATTTATTTTCTTTTCTCTAAAAAAAATAAAATTTACACTGAAAAAGACTAGAAATTTTAGTCAACCAGGTTTATATAAGTATTATAATATCTCGAGGAAAAAAATGTCAAAAAAATCTGATCCAAAAAATGAAAAAGATGATAGTAAAAGAGATTTTCTTGTTGTGTCTACTTACGCATTAGCTGGAGTTGGAGCGGCATCTTTTGTTTGGCCATTAATTGATCAGATGAACCCTGCTGCTGACACATTAGCTCTTGCCTCTACAGAAATTGATTTATCATCTTTGGAAGAAGGTCAATCAATTACTGTCAAATGGAGAGGTAAACCTGTTTTTGTTCGTCATAGAACTCCAGATGAAATAAAACAAGCTAAAGAAGTTTTAATTGATGATATGAGAGACCCTCAAGCTGATGCTGATCGTGTAGCTAATGAGAAATATATTGTTTTGGTTGGTGTTTGTACACATTTAGGATGCGTACCTTTAGGGCAGAAAACTGGAGATATTAAAGGACAATATGGAGGTTGGTTTTGCCCGTGTCATGGTTCTCATTATGACCACTCAGGTAGAATTAGAAAAGGCCCAGCGCCTACTAACTTAGAAGTCCCATCTTATAAGTTTTTATCTGATACACTCATCAGAATTGGATAGAATAATGTATTACTTTTTGTTGTTTTCAGGAGCTATGAATGTCGAAGCCTAAGTTTAATAACCCGGTAGTTAAGTGGATTGACTACAGACTCCCAATTTTTACTTTTATGGATCATGAATTAAATCACTATCCTACGCCGAAGAATTTAAATTATTTTTGGAATTTTGGTTCACTTGCTGGAATAGCTTTAGTAACAATGATTATAACTGGTATTGTTTTATCAATGAACTATACAGCTCATGTTGATTATGCATTTGACTCAGTTGAAAGAATTATGCGTGATGTAAATCACGGTTGGTTGATAAGATACATTCATATGAATGGAGCTAGTTTTTTCTTTATTGTAGTTTTTATTCATATATTCAGAGGTCTCTATTATGGTTCATATAAAGCTCCAAGAGAACTATTATGGATATTGGGAGTTCTAATTCTATTGTTAATGATGGCAACAGCTTTTATGGGATATGTTCTTCCGTGGGGTCAAATGAGTTTTTGGGGAGCCACAGTTATTACAAACTTGTTTTCTGCAATACCAGTTGTTGGAGAAAGTATAGTTACTTGGTTGTGGGGTGGTTTCTCAGTTGATAATTCAACATTGAATAGATTTTTTTCTCTTCATTTTGTTTTGCCATTTGTTATAGTTGGAGTTGTTATTCTACACTTAATAGCTCTTCATAGATTTGGTTCAAATAATCCAATAGGGATAGATGTGAAAGGTACCCAAGATACAATACCGTTTAGCCCATATTATACTATAAAGGATCTGTTTGGTTTAGGTGTGTTTTTAACTTTTTTTGCAGCAGCGGTTTTTTTCTTTCCAAATTTTATGGGTCATCCTGATAATTACATAGAAGCCAATCCAATGGTTACTCCAGCCCACATTGTTCCTGAATGGTATTTTCTTCCTTTTTATGCGATTTTAAGAGCCATCCCAGATAAACTTGGTGGAGTTTTATTTATGTTTGGTGCCATAGCGGTATTATTTATTCTACCTTGGTTAGATAGGTCGCCAGTGAGATCATCACAATTTAGACCAATTTTCAAAATATTTTTCTGGGTTTTAGTCGCAGACTGTATTTTATTAGGGTATCTGGGCGCTATGCCTGCCGAGGGCATATACGTAATTCTATCAAGAATTGCCACTGCTTATTACTTTTTTCACTTTTTAGTTCTTTTTCCTTTATTGCCATATATTGAAAAAACTAAACCTCTTCCAATATCAATTTCAGAACCGGTCTTAAGTGGTGCTGCTACAGCTTCAGCATTTGCGACCAGGGAGAAAAAGTAAATGTTTTTAAAGTCTATTAAGAAAGTGAAAGTATGTTTGATTTATATTTCAACTTTTATATCTGTTTTTCTTATTACTAATTTTTCATTTGCAGCTGGAGATAAAATTTCATATCCCCAAAAAGAATGGACTTTTTCAGGTATTACTGGAACCTTTGACAGAGCCTCTCAACAAAGAGGTCTTCAAGTTTACAAAGAAGTTTGCTCAGGCTGTCATGGACTAAGATTACTTGCTTACAGAAATTTAAAAGCTATAGGATATAACGATAATGAGATTAAAGCCTTTGCTGCAGAAAATACTGTAAATACTATTGATGATGAAGGTGAAGTTATTGAGAGGGCGGCAAGACCTAGTGATAAGTTTGTCTCCCCTTACCCTAATCAGCAATCTGCTAGAGCCGCTAATGGTGGTGCCTATCCTCCAGATTTATCATTAATTGTTAAAGCAAGATCAGACGGGGCAAATTATTTACATGCCCTTTTAACTGGGTATGTTGATGCTCCTTCAGAAAAAAAAGTTCCTGACGGAATGTATTACAATAAATATTACTCAGGTAATTTAATAGGTATGCCTCAACCATTATATGAAGATGGGGTGACTTATGCTGATGGAACAAAAGCAACTCCAGAACAAATGGCAAAAGATGTAACTGCTTTTTTAGCTTGGGCATCTGAACCAGAGTTAGAGGAAAGAAAACAGACTGGTATAGCTGTAATTTTATTTTTGTTAGTATTAACCTTGTTGTCATATTTTGCTATGAAGAAAATATGGGCTCCTATTAAAAATAGGCAAGTTTAATCAAGGTTATTTTCAAAAAACTTGATTGTTCTATCTAGTGCAACTCTTGCGCTGACCTCATTATATTGTTTTCTATGATTGCAGTTGAAACCATGTTGTGCGGGATAAGTAAAAATTTCAACTTCTGGTTTAAATTGTTTAAAACTTTTAACATCTTCTATTGGTATACTTTGATCTAATTCTCCAAAATGAGACAAAAAATTACACTTAGGATTACAATGTTTTAGTTTTGGTATATCTCCACCATAATAGGATACACATCCAGATAATTCGTTAGATTGATTAGCTATTCTCCAAGCAAGAGAACCGCCCCAACAATATCCAACTACTCCTACTTTACCTGCAGACGAAACTAAAGATATAGATGCTTCAATGTCTTTAAGTGCCTCTTCATTACATAAATCTTTTAATTTTCTACCTTTTAATACCCCTTGTTCATCATATGAAAGTTCAACATTTCTTTCTTTTCGATCAAATAATGAGGGTGCTATTGCAAGATACCCTTTTTTAGCAAAGAGATCAGTTACCTCTCGGATGTGATTGTTTACGCCAAATATCTCTTGTAATATAACAAGTCCTGCTCTTGGTTTTTCTTTAGGTTGAGCTAAATATGCTGAAAATTTATGATTATCTCTAGCAGTTAATTCAAGAACACTATTCATATTAAAGTTCCTAATATTTAAACATTAAATCTAAAGTGAAAAACATCTCCGTCTTTTACTAAATAGTCTGCACCTTCAATTCTAACTCGCCCAGCATCCTTAGCAGCTTGTTCACTTTTATATTTTAAATAGTCATCGCAAGATATTGTTTCTGCTCTTATAAATCCTTTTTCAAAATCTGTATGAATTACCCCAGCAGCTCTAGGTGCTGTAGAATTTTTTTTTAAGGTCCATGCTCTGGCTTCTTTAGGGCCTATTGTAAAAAATGTAATTAAATCAAGAAGTGAAAACCCAGCCTTTATTAATCTTGATAAGCCTGACTCTTCTAAATTTAAATCTCTAAGAAAATCAGTTTTTTCATCGTACTCGAGTAAAGCAATTTCGGCTTCTATAGAACCAGAAATTATTACTGCTTCACAATTTTCATTCTTAGCTTTTTCATATATGTTTTTAGTAAAACTATTTCCAGAAGCAGCATCATTTTCATCAACATTACATACGTATAATATAGGTTTGGATGTTAATAAGTTAAAACTTTTATATTGTTTGACTTTCTCGTCTGTAAAATTGCCTAAGCGTATAGGTTTCCCCTCTGATAAAAGAGCATACAATTCATTCATTAAAAGTAAGTCACTTTTAGCATCTTGGTCATTTTTCTTAGCTTTTTTAGTTAAGTTTTGTATTTGACGGTCTAAACTTTCTATATCTGCTAACATTAATTCTGTTTCAATAATCTCAGCATCCCTTAGAGGATTTATATTATTTTCAACATGTGTAATATCAGGATCCTCAAAGCATCTTAATACATGAATTATTGCATCAACTTCTCTAATGTGAGACAGGAATTTATTCCCTAATCCTTCTCCTTTACTTGCTCCGCTCACTAGCCCAGCGATGTCAACAAATTGCATTTGGGCAGGGATAATTTTTTGTGATTTTGCAAGGTTTGAAAGTTCAATTAATCTTTTATCAGGAACTGAAACTATACCTGTATTTGGTTCAATGGTACAAAAAGGATAGTTAGCAGCTTCAGCGGAAGCTGTTTCTGTTAGTGCGTTAAATAAAGTTGACTTTCCAACATTCGGCAACCCAACTATTCCGCATTTAAACCCCATAATAAAATCCTACGCTACTGCTTTTTTGCTTTTGTATTTTCCTCAATTAAAAGTGAAACATCTTTTATTGTTCTTTCAATGGTATCATCAAGCCATGTTACAGTATCCTCTGGAGTGAAATCTGACAGCACCCACCGTGATATATTTTCATTAATATTTTTTTCATATAATCTTGATGGTCGTGACACTCCAATTCTTACTCTATTATACCCCTTACCAATAGATTGATCTATGCTTTTAAGGCCATTATGACCGTTATGGCCTCCACCATTTTTTATCTTAATCTGACCACAATCAAGATCAATTTCATCATGAATAACATAAATATTTTGAATATCTATGTTATAAAATTCCATGATTTCTTTAACAGCTATTCCTGAATTATTCATGTATGTCGTAGGTTTCAATAAATAAACTACATTTCCATTTAATAAAAATTTTGTATATTCAGATTTAAATTTTTTAGTAAATTTAGGAAGATTATAAAGTTTTTCTAAGTTTTCTAAAACTTTAAACCCTATATTATGTCTATTGTTTCTATAACCCGAACCTGGATTTCCTAAACCAACTAAGAGAAACATTTTTAAAATTAAAACTCACTATAGTTAGAGTGATAGTTATTACTAACTATCACTTTTGCTTTCTTCTGTTTCTTCAGAAACTTCTTCTGTATTTTCAGTTTCGTCAGCATCGTCGTAACCCACCTCTTGGTGCTGCAATAGTAGCGACAGTAAAATCTCTGTCTGTAATGGTTGGTGTGCAGCCTTCAGGGAGTTCAATTGAACTAATATGGATAGTATGACCTACATTTAAACCTTCTAGATCTACTGTTAATTTTTCAGGTATTGAAATTGCAGGGCAGTTCAGCTCAACTTGAGATCTTACTATATTGAGTACACCTCCTAGTTTTAATCCTGTACATTTATCTTCATTCAAGAATTCAACGGCGATACCAACAGCAACAGTCGCGTTTTTGGTAACTCTTAAAAAGTCAACATGCATAGCTTCTTCAGAAACTGGATGTTGTTGGATATCACGAGGTAAAACAAAATGTGTTTCATTATTAACGTTAATGTTTATAAGTTGACTAAAAATACCAGGTTTATGCATAAGTTGACGCCATTGGTTAGCGTCTAAAGTTACAGATACAGCAGTTTCTTTGTTGCCGTAAATAACTGCTGGAACTAATCCAGCACGTCTTGCAGCTCTGGCAGACCCCTTACCAACCTGACTTCGAGCTTCGGCTTTAATATCTATAGTTTCCATCTAATTTTCTCCTTTAAATAATTCTTTGCCTCCAGGGGTGCAAAAGAATAATGCATACATAACCTTATATTTCAAAAATATAAAGCAATTTATATAAAAATTACTCAAAAAGACTTGAAACGGATTGTTCCATGTGAACACGACGAATAGCTTCGCCTATAATAGGGGCAATTGAGATTTGTTTAATACTATCTGACATTTTAACAGCTTCAGTTGCGGTAATAGAATCTGTAGTAACTAATGTACTCAATGGAGAGTTACTAATTTTGCTAACAGCAGAGCCCGATAATACTCCGTGAGTCACGTAAGCATCAACGCTGATTGCCCCAACATCCATTAAAGCTTTTGCAGCGTTGCATAATGTGCCTCCTGAGTCGATTATGTCATCAACTAAGATACAATGATGATTTGATACATCCCCAATAATATTCATTACCTCAGAAGATCCCGCTTTTTCTCTCCTTTTGTCTATGATTGCCAAATTAGCATTAATTCGTCTGGCAATTGCTCTGGCCCTTACAACACCACCAACATCTGGAGAAACAACTACCACTGGTTTATCTTTGTATCGTTCTTCTATATTTTTAATAAATACTGGTGCGGCAAATAGATTATCTGTAGGAATATCAAAAAACCCTTGTATTTGGCCAGCGTGCAAATCCATAGTTAATATTCTATCAGCACCTGCTTTAGTTATTAGGTTTGCTACTAGCTTTGCAGAAATGGGTGTCCTTGGCCCTGATTTTCTATCTTGTCTTGCGTAACCATAATAAGGAATTACAGCTGTTATTCTTTTTGCACTAGCTCTTCTAAGAGCATCTAAGGATACAAGTAACTCCATTAAATTATCATTCGCTGGATAAGATGTAGATTGTATTATAAACATATCTTCACCTCTTACGTTTTCTTGAACTTCAACAAAAACTTCCATGTCAGAAAATCTTTTAACTTCGGCTTTTACAAGTTGAGTGTTCAGTGTTTTAGCAATACTTTCAGCCAAGTTTATATTTGAGTTACAAGCAAGTATTTTCATAAGTAGTTGTCCCAAAAAACTTAAATAATTTTAATAACATTTTGAAAGGAACAATGCCAAGTTTTATTAAAAATTTTTTGATTTATAAAAACATTAAAATAATTAAACCTAAAATTAACACAAAGAAAAATATAATTAAATGTGGCATTTAAATACTACCTTATTATCCCAATGACTGATATTTGTCTGCCTGTCTTAATTTTTGTTTGAGAACTTTTATGTGTAGCTCTTCTATGACTGAAGAAAAGGTTAGAATTTGCATAAGTATCCATTTCTACATCGCCAATTTTTCTTATTTTTGAATATTTAAGACTTTCTCTTAATAACAAGGGAAGATCAAAAAAATATTGATTATTATTTTTTTTTAATAATATAGAACTGTTTGCCTTATATAATACGCTATCTTGAACTATATCTACGACGTCTTTCTTTATTTCATATGAGTTTTTATGTATTACAGGTCCAATTATAGCTGTGATATCGTCTCTTTTAGCCCCAATTTTTTCCATTTTTATTATTGTTTTTTCAATTATGCTATTAACAGCTCCTCGCCAACCAGCATGGCATGCACCAATTATATTTGTTACATTATCATAGAATAATATTGGAGCACAATCTGCACCAAGAATTGATAAACCTATGCCCTTCAAGTTTGTAACAAGCCCATCAGCTTCTTTGAAATTATAATTCACACTCCTATTATTTAAAGTAATAATGTCAGTAGAGTGTACTTGGTTAAGTTGTATTATTGTATCTAAGTCTAATTCTTTCCTGACCAATTCTAAATTTTCTTTAACATTGATTGAAGCATCTTCATTGTTAAAGCTACAATTAAGAGTGTCATAAGGCTTTTTAGATATTCCTCCAGATCTTGTAAAAAAGCCATAAGTAATTCTTGAATCATCTAGAATTGGATGTTGAATTTTTAAAATTTTCATAAGTACACGCCTTATAAATTCATTTAATAAATGAACTTAAACTTTTTTTCTTGCTATGAATATTATAAAATAAAGACCTACTATAATCATTGGTAACGATAACAATTGACCCATAGAAAAGTTAAAATATAGTAGGCCAATATTGGCGTCAGGTTCTCGAAAAAACTCAATCATAAATCTAAAAGATCCATAACAAGATAAAAATAATGCAGTTATAAGACCTTTTTTATTTAAGATATTTGTAAACTTTATGAATAACAACATTATAATGAAGAGAAGAAAACCTTCAAAAAAAGCTTCATATAATTGACTTGGATGCCTAGGAGAATTGCCAGCATTTGGGAATATCATTCCAAAACTGTGATTTGTTATTCTACCGTATAGCTCTCCATTAATAAAATTAGCTAAACGACCAAAAAAAATTCCGATAGGAGCTACAATTGCAATTAAATCGGCTAAAATTAGAATAGCTGTTTTAGATATTTTGCTTGAATAAATAACAGCGAATACCACGCCTATAAAACCACCATGAAAAGACATGCCGCCATTCCACAATTTAAAAATTTCTAATAAATTATTTAAATAGTAATCAGGATTATAAAATATGACGTAACCTAATCTACCGCCTATAATTATACCAATCATAGAATTGCTTATTAATTCGCTTATGACTTTATTGTCAACTTTAAGGTTTTTGAATTTAATTATATTAAGAATTAAACCCCAACTAAATAAGATTCCAGCAATATAGGAAATGGCATACCATCTGATTTGAATAATACCTAAATCAATTGCAACTGGATTAATATTTGGAAATTCTAACATTCATAAAATCATTCGATTTAATTAAATATTTATTATAACATATATGGACATTATAGATAGGAACTTAAATGAAAAGAAATTTTTTTTTAAAAGATACAGCTGCTGTAATTTCTGGAGCACTTACAACTTTTTCTGATTTAAAAAATGAGATTGATAATATAATTAAAAGTAGATTTGAAAAATTTATAAACTCTCAAGGTATCGTAAGTAGAGAAGATTTTGAAGCGCTTGTTGATAGACATGAAAAATTGAACTCAGAATTTAATTTATTAAAGATAAAATTTGAAAAGAAAACGGTAAAACCTAAATTAACAAAATTAAAAGGTAAATAATCATTTTTTTTAGTTTAAAAAATCTACATGTAGTATATTATTTTTAATAGAGTAAAATATATACCATATGTAGTTATAAATGATAGAAAATTTTAATAATATTATAGAATCAGAAAAAATTCATAATGTATTGCAAAAACATAGTTGGACTAAACGACCTAAATCTAAGTTTAAATTTGCCTATAATTACAAAGGTGATATTGCAGATTATTATCTCAATATTAGTTCCAAAGAAAAAAAAATAACTTTTGAGTATATTTTAGATTTAGAAATTCCTAAGAATAAGGTTTATGATTTTTTTATATTGATAAATCATGTAAATGAGCAATCATCTGATGGATATTTTTCATTTAATATAAATCAGAATGTTATTAAATATCGTTCTTCTAAAAACTATTTTGATAATTTAACTTACGAAAACCTTTTAAATTTGATTGATACTAATTTAGAGCTAACGTCTGGCTTGTTTCATAATTTTTCATTATTTGTGCATAATTTAGCTTATGGTGATATTAATGAACAGGAATGTATAGAGTTAATGTTTTTACAAATCAAAGGTAACGCTTAATTTTTATAAATGATTACGTTTCAACTGCTTTAATTTAACTATTGGATTGAAAATGAAAAATATAGTTTTATTCGGATATGGTAAAATGGGCTCGTCTATTGCAAAAGGATGGCTATTAAAAAAACTAAATTTCAATTTTTACATTATTGAAAAAGAGGCTTTATTAAGAGAAGACGCTAAAATGGATGGCTTTAAAGCATTTAATAATATCAAGGAAATGCTAAACAAATCAAATGTTGAAAATATTGATATAATTTTTTTAGCAGTTAAGCCTCAGCAGATGTTAGATGCTATAAAACAATTCAATGTCATTGATATTGAAAAGACCCTTTTTATTTCTATCGCAGCTGGATTATCATTTTCCTGGTTTAAAAATAAAATTCACGACAATATTAAAATTGTAAGAGCAATGCCCAATTTACCTGCATCAGTTGGAAAAGGAGTTACTGGTTACTGCAAAAGTGATAATTTAAGTCTAAATGAAGAAGAAAATACAAATACTTTGTTAAACTCGTTTGGTAAAGCTTTATGTCTAGATAATGAAAATTTGATTAATGTTGTAACGGCAATATCTGGTTCTGGGCCAGCTTATATCTTTTACTTAGTCGAGGTGCTCTCCAAAATTGGGATGAATCAAGGGTTGTCAGCAGAATCTGCAAAAGTTTTAGCTTTAGAAACATTAATAGGATCCGCTATGTTGCTTGAATCATCAAATATTGATCCTAAAATATTAAGACAAAATGTTACTAGTCCTGGTGGTACAACTGAAGCTGGGTTAGAAATACTCGCTTCTAAAAAAAATGGTTTATTTGACTTGCTAAATAATACAATTAGTTGTGCAAAAGAAAGAGCAATTTATTTAAATTCAAATAACTGAGCTAACCATATGAAAAAAAATATAGAAAAGATCAAATGGAAATTATGTGAAGGATATTTTTCAATAATTGGGTCAAATTTAAAAGATGAAATAACTTTTGATGAATTAATTTTTGTTAGTAAAGTTTCTGGTAAAGATGCTGAAAAAATAATTTCAAAAAATAGTAAAGATTATAATTTCTTTTTTTTAAGAATATTAATTTCAAAACTTGATACACAAACTTTAAGTGAATTCAAAATTGATATTAATGAGGATACAATTTCTAATACTTATGAAAAAATTCTAGAGGGTTTAACTTTAAGATTTGAGAGTTTTTTGCCATATAGACAAAGTTTTAAAATTCTAAGTCAAAGATCAAATGTTAAGGCTCAAAACTTTTTAAGGCTACTTGAAAAAAACTGTTCTTTTGTTTCTAATTTGTTAGATATAGTTGAAGGGAGACAAAATCAAATCCCAAAAGCTCTGAAGTCTATAGCCTTAAATATAGTTTTTCTTAAAGCTGTAAATATTTTTTTAATAGAAAAAGGTAATAGTTTAGACAGCACTATCAGATCTTTAGATAAAGACTTAAGAGACTTTGAGGATTTAGGGCAAATGCTTGGGATAATCAAAAATTAAATCATAAAGGCAACAATAATCTTATCCTTAACCCACCCAAAGGGCTGTCTTCTAGTATAAGATCTCCACCATGATTGAGTACAGCATTTTTTGCTATAGATAAGCCAAGACCAGTCCCTCCTGTTTTATTGTTTCTTGAATTGTCTAATCTGGTAAAAGGTAAAACAACTTCTTCTCGCTTGTCTCTTGGAATCCCTGGGCCATTATCATCAATTATTATTTCGCTATGATCGTCAAATATTTGTATTTGGGCGCTTGCTTTTCCAGCATATCTCATTGCATTAGTAAAAAGATTTATTAATGCTCTTCTAATAGATTGAACTTGAATAGGAAAAACTGGAAGGTTCTCAGGTGGGATAGAAATATGAATTTGTTTGCCGTCTGGATCTGATGATTTAGCTGCTTGTTGAAGTAATTTAAATAGACTAGCGTCAACCATTTGTTCTTCTCGGTCATTTCTTGCGAAATCTAAATAAGTGTCAATCATATTTTCTAATTCTATTATTTCATTTTCAAATTCTGTTTTTATATCTTCAATATTATTCATCACAGCTAATTGGAGTCTCATCCTAGTAAGAGGTGTTTTTAAGTCATGACTAACACCAGCAAGAAGAGATGTACGCTCAGATATTTGTTTGTTTATTCTATGTCTCATAGCTTGAAAAGCTCTTCCAGCAATTCTTACTTCAGTTGCACCTTCAATATTATAGTCAGTAACTTCTCTTCCAAATCCAATTTGTCTGGCAGCATTTGCTAATCTAAGTATAGGCCTAACCTGGCCTCTAAGAAAAATTATAGCAATTGAGAAAAGTATGACGGAAGCACCAACTGACCACATAATAAATGTAATTCCGGTAGGAACAAATAATCTTTTATTATCTATATTCATTCTTACAATTCCATTTGCAAGTTGGATATCAACATAAAACTTTGTTGAATCCTCGATTGAAGATAGATAAAATGGTTTTTTAATTCGACTTTCTAGGGAAGTACGGAAATTTTTAAATTTAGAATTAAAAGATTGGTTTGGTTTTAATATACCTTCATCAAGCCAATAAAATATAATATCGAAATATTGTCTTGCTCTAACCGCAGATAGGGCTCTTTGATCTTTTGAAGGTTCGTTGCCTAATTCATCTATTAACAAACCTAAATCCTTAGCTAAATTTTTTGACATATGTCTAGATACCCAGTCCCAATGCCTTTCATAAAATATTGAAACCGATATTATTTGTACAAGAATTATTGGCACAAGGATAATAGCCAACATTCTTCCAAAAAGGCTTTTAGGTGTAATGTTTCGTAGTCTCATAATTTACTCTTTTTCAAAAATCATTATCAGTCTTATCATCATGAGTTTGTAGCATCCAACCTATACCTCTAACAGTTTGTAAATAAATAGGGTGTCTCTGATCTTCTTCTATTTTACGACGAATTCTTGCAATTGCTACATCTATGGATCGCGTTTCCATTGATCCACCAAGAGAATTATTAATATCATCTCTTGTAAAAGCTTTGTTTGGAGATAAACAAAAACAATTTAGTAACTTTTGTTCCGAGGTTGTTAAATGAACTGGAATGTCATTTTTATACAAATTTAATGATTTTTTATTAAATAAAAATGGGCCGAACTTAGTATTGTTTATATCCTTATTTTTAATAAAATTTGATGTATGTCGTTTAAGAATATTTTGAATCCTTAGTAAAAGCTCTCTTGGTTCAAAAGGTTTTGTCATGTAGTCGTCAGCTCCAAATTCAAGGCCATCTAGTCTGTCTTCTGGATCTGACATTGCTGTGAGCATTAGAGCGGGTATTAAGTTAGTTTGTCTTGTTTCTTTTAAAAAATCTAATCCACTTTGACCAGGCATCATTATGTCAATAACCAATAGATCGAAGATTAAACTTTCCATTATTTTTTTTGCTTGAGTTGTATCTTCTGCATCAGATACTCTAAAGCCATTATTTTCTAAAAATTGCTTAAGTAATGATCTTAATTTTTGATCATCATCAATGACTAAGATATGAAAATTTTGAGTTTGTAAATTTTTATTATTCATTTTTATAGATTAGCTTTAATATAAATTTTTATAAATAATTTTTTTTTAAAATTTAATTTAAAAGAAAACTTAATAACTTAATTAATTATAAAACTTACTTCTTAATATTTGATTATTTAAAAATAATGTGGATTATAAATAATATCTTATTAGGGAGGAAATTTTTTGGTTAATTTGTCGTTTGATAATCGTGAAGGTTATATTTGGTATAATGGTAATATTGTTGATTGGAGAACTGCTAACGTTCACGTTTTAAATCATGGTTTGCATTATGCTAGTTGTGTTTTTGAAGGAGAAAGAGCATATAACGGTAAAATATTCGAAACTGAACAGCACACAACTAGATTATTTAAATCAGCTGAATCCCTTGATATGAAGATACCCTTTACGGAAAATGACATAATAGAAGCTAAGAATGTATTATTGAAAAAAAATTCATTAATTGATGCTTATGTAAGGCCAGTAGTTTGGAGAGGAAGTGAAATGATGGCTGTTTCAGCTCAAACAACTAAAATAAATGTTGCTATTGCTGTTTGGGAATGGCCAAGTTATTTTGATCCTGACCAGAAAATGCAAGGGATTAAGCTTGATATAGCTAAATGGAAACGTCCAAGCCCAGAATGTGGCCCTGTTCATGCTAAAGCTGCAGGATTATATATGATTTGCACTCTTATCTAAACATGAGGCAGAAGCCAAAGGGTACAGCGATGCCTTAATGTTAGATTACAGAGGACAAATTGCTGAAGCAACTGGAGCAAACATTTTTTTTAAAATGCCAGATGGTAAACTTCATACCCCTTTGGCAGATTGTTTTTTGGATGGTATTACAAGAAGGACTGTAATTGGTTTGGCAAAAGCAAATGGTATAGAGATTGTTGAAAGAAAAATAATGCCAGAGGAAATGGCTGACGCTGAAGAATGTTTTTTGACTGGAACCGCTGCTGAAGTTACGCCTGTTCAATCAATTGGCGATTATAAATTCACACCTGGTGAAATTTGTCTTAAGTTAACAGATGCCTATAATAAATTGGTTAATGAAAAATAAATGTAATATTAAACCTTCCATTTTTTTACAGCATCGTTGTCTAGTGAATTGAATTCAACCCATTTCTTTTTGTTTCCATCGTCTTCAATTTTCCAAAATGGCGCTTGTGTTTTCAACCAGTCCATTACAAAGTTACAGGCATCAAATGAGTCTTGTCTATGTTTGGAAGCAACACCTACAAAGACTATTTGATCTGAGGGTAATAATTTTCCAATTCTGTGTATAACTGTCACTGCAGAAATACTCCATCTTTCACAACTTTCATTAACTATATTTTCTATTTCTAATTCAGTCATTCCAGGGTAATGCTCTAAAGTTAATGATTTTATAGTCTCATTTTTTTTTTCATCAAACCCTCTTACAATACCAACAAAATTTACAATTGCTCCAGGTTCATCGTTTTGTAGCTTTTTATTTTCTTTGGTTACATCAAAATCATCACTTTGAATTCTAACATCAATTATAGCAGTATGTTTTTTTTTCATTTATCCACCTGTAACAGGAGGGAAAAAAGCAACCTCATCATTATTGTTTATTTTGGTTTCAAATGGAGAGTAGTTTTTGTTTACAGCTATTTTAATAAGGCCTCTTTTGGCAAAAGCGTGTTTGTATTGATTGTTTAAACCATTTAGATGATCTATCAATTCATTTATAGTTGTTACGTTACTTGGTAAATCAAAGTTTTCTTCAGATTTTCCAACATGTTCTCTTATCCAAGAAAAATATTTGATAATCATTTAAACTCCATATTTTTTTTATTTTGAAAAAATAAATTTATTTTTAAAATATACTGAATTCCAGTAACAGCGGTTATTATGGCGGCAAACCACAAAATAGTATAAGAAATCAAACCTAATAATTTTATTTCATATAAAAAAATATCTGATCTCCAAGCTAAAAAAGAGCCACAGGCTATCAATTGAGCAGCTGTTTTCCATTTTGATAATAATGACACTTCTAATGATATTTTATAGGAAGATATACTTTCTCGTAAACCTGAAATTAAAACTTCTCTTAAAATTATAACTAGGGCCGCAATAAATGAGTAATAATAATCAAAAACGTTCTCAGACGCTAATGCAAGTAACACACCTATTACTAAAAGTTTGTCGGCAATTGGATCTATTATTTTACCAAAATTAGATAATACATTATATTTTCTAGCATAAAAGCCGTCGAAATAGTCACTTAATCCAGCTAATAAAAGTAATGGTACAGAAATAACAGCTCCATTATTACCACCATATATAATGATTAAGGGAAGCAAAACTGCAGAAATACATCTAAAAATTGTTAACCCATTAGGAATAGTCTTTTTTAAGTATGTTTTTTTGCATAAAGAATGCCCTAATAATAATATTTAAACATATTTTACCTTAAAGATAAATTTTGGTATAGTTAAGTATTTATTAATTAATTAAAAAAATTAAATATGTTTTCTGCTATTGATTTATTGATACCATCTACCTTTAATAAGTCTTCTAAACTAGCACTTCCAACAGCTTTTGCTGAGCCAAATTCTTCTAAAAGAGATTTTTTACGATTTGCTCCTATACCAACTATTTCATCAAGTGGACTTTTCAATAAAGCTTTTTTACTTTTTAGCCTATGGCCAGCTATAGCATATCTATGGACTTCATCTCTCAAATTTTGAAGAAAAAATAATGTTGGATCATCTTTATTAAATTTAAAATTGTTCATGTTTTTTGTATAAAAATTTTCTCTTCCTGCGTCTCTATCAAGCCCCTTTGAAATAGCTAAAACCTCAACGCCTTCTACTTTTATTTTTTTAAGAACTGATAAAACAGTATTAAGATGACCTTTACCACCGTCAATTATTAATAAATCTGGGAAATGAATAATATTTTTACCTTTAAACCTTCTTTTTATAACCTCTTCCATCATCAAATAATCGTTATTATTATTATGTACTTCAGTTTTATTATTAGAATTTTTATTGTATTCTAAATTAATATTATATCTTCTATACAAAGATTTGGAGAATCCATCTTCGTTAAAGGCAACCATTGCGCCTATAGGTGATTTACCCTGATGATGTGAGTTATCATAAATTTCAATTTTATTTAGATCATTTTCAAATCTAAAAATTGTTTTAATTTTGTTAAGATTATTTTTATTTGATGTTTTTTCAAATATTTTTCTATTAAGATTTTCAGCTGCATTTTTTAAAGCAGAGTTTATAATTTCTAATTTTTTACCTCTTTGGGGTAAATCTATTTTAACCTTAATATCATGCTTTTTACTTAATAATTCTTCAATCAATGTTTTATCTTTTGGATTTTGGTTGACTAAAATATTTGTTGCAGGGACATTCTTATCATAAAATTGACATATAAATGCTTGCATAATTTCATTGTCATTTACATCAACTGCATTTTTCCCGATGTTGGGAAAATAAGCTTTAGAGCCATAACTTGATCCGTTTCTAATAATATTCATCTGTATAACAACTTTATTTTCAATTTTTTTTAAAACAAGAAAGTCAGCATCATTTATATTAGGAACATTGATATTTTGATTTGCTGTTACTTCTGTCAATGCTTTAACCCTATTTCTATAAATAGCTGCTGCCTCAAAATTTTGATGATTAGACGCTTCATACATTTTATTAATTAAGTTTTCCTTAATTTCTTTTGATTTTCCTAAAAGAAAATTTTTAGCTTGGTATAAACTTTGATCGTAAGACTCTTTAGAAATTAAATTAACACATGGCGCACTGCATCTTTTTATTTGAAATTGTAAACATGGTCTTGTTCTTGACTTAAACATATTGTCATTGCAGGTTCTTAATAAAAATGCTTTTTGAAGTGTCTCTATTGTTTTGTAAATGGTTCTTTTAGATACAAATGGGCCAAAATATTCTCCTTTAATACTTCTTGTTCCACGATGGGCAGATAGTTGAGGAAATGGATGAGATAAATTAAAAAGTATAGAGCTAAAACTTTTATCATCTTTTAGTAATATATTAAATGTAGGCTCAAATTTTTTAATTAGGTTTGACTCTAATAATAAAGCTTCCATCTCAGACGATGTGATAATAATTTCCATTCGTTTTGTGTTAGATACCATAAAGGTTAATCTAGAATTCAATCTTTTAGGTTTAGTATAAAAAGTCACTCTGTTTTTAAGGTTTTTTGCTTTTCCAATATAAAGATATTCTTCATTCTCACCAATCATTTGGTAAATACCTGGTTTACTTGGAATCGTAATTAATTCACTTTTTATTACTTCTATTCCGTCATTAAGTGATATGTTTTTGTTTTTAATCATTATTTCTATTTTTATAAAATTCAAAAATTAATAATAAATTATTATTATTTTTTCTTAAACTTACTTTTATAATTTTCGTTTGGCGCTGCCATTAAACCTAACTCTCTCTGTTGTAGTTTTTTAATTTCATCTCTAATTTTTGCAGCTTCTTCAAACTCTAAGTTACTTGCAGCATTTTCCATTTCTGATTGAAGTTCGTCTATAGATTGTTTAATAGTCTTTCCAATTTTTTGGGAACTCTTACTTTTTTTATCTTCATTATTGTCGTTTAATTCTGCTAATATATCAGATATTTTACTAATTACAGATTTAGGGATTATGTTATGTTTTTTGTTATAACTAATTTGTTTTTCTCTTCTTCTATTTGTCTCGTCAATTGCGTATTGCATTGAACCGGTAATTGTATCTGCATACAATATTACTTGGCCTTCAACATGTCTTGCTGCTCTTCCTATAGTTTGTATTAACGATGTTTTTGATCTAAGAAACCCCTCTTTATCAGCATCAAGAATTGCTACAAGAGCACATTCAGGTATGTCTAGACCTTCTCTTAACAGGTTTATCCCAATTAATGCATCAAACAAACCTAGGCGTAAATCTCTTATTATTTCTATACGCTCAAGTGTGTCTACATCAGAATGAATATATCTTACTTTCAACCCTGCCTCAAACATATACTCACTCAATGCCTCAGCCATTTTTTTTGTAAGGGTGGTTATTAAAACTCTATTCCCTTTTTTTGATTGTAACTTTGTTTCATGAATAAGATCGTCAACTTGAGTTTTTGTTGGCTTAATAATTATTTCAGGATCTATTAACCCAGTAGGCCTAACTGATTGTTCAACAAAAACCCCACTTGTTTTATTTAATTCCCATTCACCAGGAGTTGCAGAAACATGTATAGTCTGTGGTCTAAAAGCCTCCCACTCTTCAAATTTTAGTGGACGATTATCCATACACGATGGGAGCCTAAAACCATACTCAGATAATGTTGATTTTCTTCTAAAGTCACCCTTGTACATTGCGCCTATTTGACTAACTGTTACATGACTTTCATCTGTAAATACTAGAGCATCATTAGGTAAATATTCAAAAAGTGTTGGTGGTGGTTCTCCAGGATTTCTTCCTGATAAATATCTACTGTAATTTTCTATTCCTGGACAAGTGCCGGCGGCTTGCATCATTTCAATGTCAAAATTAGTTCGTTGCTCTAATCTTTGTGCTTCAACAAGCTTGTTATTTTGGTATAAAATATTTAAATGCTTTTTAAGCTCTTCCTTAATAGATTTAATTGCTTGGTTTATAGTTGGTTTAGGAGTGACATAATGAGAGTTGGCATAAATTTTTATTGACTTTAACTTTGATAACTTTTCTCCTGTTAAAGCATCTACTTCAAATATATTCTCAATTTCATCTCCAAATAATGTAATTTTCCAGGCCACGGTTTCTAAGTGAGCAGGAAAAATTTCTACTATGTCACCTCTAACTCTAAATGTACCTCTTACAAAAGACATATCATTTCTTGTATATTGTAACTCAGTAAATTGTCTTAACAATTTTTGACGAGAGATTTCTTGTCGCTCTTGTAATTCAATTGTCATTTGTGAGTATGTTTCAACGGACCCTATTCCATAAATGCATGAAACAGATGCAACTATAATTACATCTTTTCTTTCTAATAAAGCTCTAGTTGCTGAGTGTCGCATTCTATCAATTTGATCATTTATACTAGATTCTTTTTCTATATATGTATCTGATCGCGGAACATATGCTTCAGGTTGGTAGTAGTCATAGTAAGAAACAAAATATTCAACAGCATTGTTAGGAAAAAAATCCTTCATTTCTCCATATAACTGTGCTGCAAGCGTCTTATTAGGCGCCATAAGTAAAGATGGTCTGTTTAATGAATTTATAACATGAGCCATAGTAAAGGTTTTTCCAGAACCGGTAACGCCAAGTAATACTTGATCTTTGTCATTATTTTGAATTCCTGAGATTAATTCTTTAATGGCATAGGGTTGGTCACCGGTAGGAGTGAAACTAGATTCTAATGAAAATATAGATTTAGAAGTATTTGATAATTTATAGTTTAATTTTGCTAATTCATTCATTTTTTATCTATATATGCCTAATAAAGTGTTAAAGAATTAATCTATATCAAAAAATAATCTATTAACTAATAAAAAAGATTTTTAACTAGACTAATTTGTAGTAAATCTTAATTAGATTTTAAATTTAAGTTTGGAGTTATGTTATGCCTTTTATTTCTGACAATTTAAATAGAATAAAACCTTCTGCAACAATGGTTATAACAGCTAAAGCAGCACAATTAAAAAGAGAAGGAAAAGATGTTATAGGATTGTCAGCAGGAGAACCAGATTTTGATACACCGGATCATGTAAAAGAAGCAGCTATTGAGGCTATAAAAAAAGGTTACACTAAATATACTAATGTAGAGGGGATCCCTGAACTTAGGCAAGCTATAGTGGATAAGTTTAAAAAAGATAATAATTTAGATTATACAATAAATGATGTTATTGTTGGAACTGGTGGAAAGCAAATTTTGTATAATGCTCTAATCAGCTCAATAAATATTAATGATGAAGTTATTATTCCAGCACCATATTGGGTTTCATACCCAGACATGACATTATTAGCTGGCGGAACCCCAGTCATTGTAAGTTGTTCTGCTGACACAGGTTTTAAGCTTACAGCTGAAGCGCTAGAAAAAGTTATAACAAATAAAAGTAAGTGGCTAATTTTAAATAGCCCATCTAATCCAACAGGTGCTTGCTATTCTAAAGATGAACTTAATGCTATTGCTCAAGTAGTAAGAAAACATAAAAACTTGTATGTGATGACAGACGATATTTATGAATACATCGTATATGATAATTTTAAATTTCATACCTTTGCACAGGTAGCGCCTGATTTAAAAGATCGAACCTTAACTGTAAACGGTGTATCTAAAAGTCATTGCATGACGGGTTGGAGAATTGGTTATGCGGTAGGCCCATCAATATTAATTAAAGCTATGATAAAAATACAAGGTCAATCAACTTCTAATGCGTCTTCTATTTCACAATATGCAGCCTTAGCAGGAATAGGTGGTAGTAATGATTTTTTAAAACCTTGTTTGCAGGCTTTTGACGAGAGAAGAATATATGTTTTTAATAGACTTAATAATATTCCAGGAATAAGTTGTATGCTTCCAGAAGGGGCATTTTATGCATATCCTAATGTCTCTGGATTAATTGGAAAAAAAACATCTAAAGGGATAACTTTAAGTAATGATACAGAAATAGTTGAATGGCTCTTAGAAACAGGAGAAGTTGCAGCTGTTCCAGGCGTTGCCTTTGGTTTGGAGCCTTTCTTTAGAGTGTCATACGCAACAAGTTTGGAACTTTTAAAAGATGCGATGGATAGAATTGAAAGGTCAGTTTCTAGTCTAGCATGATCTTTGTTGAGGTAGTATATGTCTAATATAATAATAAAAAAAATATGGAATTTAAAAGATTGTCAGACTACGCCAGAACATATTTTTAAATCAAGAAGACAAGCTTTACAAAATTTGGCTGGAGGTTCAATTGCCCTTGCTGGCCTTACTTCATTTCCTAGTTCTGTCTTTGGAAACGCTAACTCTTTTTATCCACCTGTAAGTAATACTCTTTATAAGGTAAATAGAGAAATAACCGAAGAAAAACTAGCTACAACTTACACAAATTTTTATGAATTTGGTTCTAGTAAAAACATTTGGAGAAGAGCTGCATTGCTCAAAACTAAGCCATGGATGTTGACAATCGATGGGTTAGTAAAAAAACCAGTAACTATTGATATAAGTGATTTATTAAAAAAAGTTGGTGGAATAGAGGAGCGCGTCTATAGATTTAGATGTGTTGAGGCATGGTCAATGACTGTTCCTTGGTCTGGTTTTGCTTTAAAAAATATTTTGTCTTTTGTTGAACCTAAGACTAGTGCAAAATTTTTGAGGTTTGAAACTTTTTTTGACCCTGATGTAGCGCCAGGTCAAAAACAAAATTGGTATCCTTGGCCTTATGTGGAAGGTATAACTATTGATGAAGCGAAAAATGATTTAAGTTTTCTTGCTACAGGTATTTATGGTAAAGAATTGCCAAATCAAAATGGTGCTCCCTTGCGATTAGTTCTTCCTTGGAAATATGGGTTTAAATCAATAAAATCTATAGTAAAAATAAGCTTTGTAGACAAAAAACCTCAAGGTATGTGGGAAAGAATTGCTCCTTTAGAATATGGTTTTTGGGCCAATGTAAATCCAAATGTCCCTCATCCTAGATGGTCCCAGTCTACAGAGCAGCAATTAGGTGTTGATAAAAGAGTTCCAACTATGATTTATAACGGCTATGGTTCAGAAGTTGCAAGCATGTATAAAGCGCTTCAGCCAACTTTAAAGAACAGTCTTTTTAGATAATGTTAGGTCAAGTTTTTTATGAAAAATCAACCTAAACCAGTTAATACTCACTTTAATTTAGGTAAAGATTTTTTTGATATTGCCACTCAAGCTCAATTTCCTGATCATATTTTAAGGTTTAGAAATAACAGATCAGCTCAAATTATTGGTTTGGACAATCTTTCTGACGAAGAATGGATAGATTATTTTGGAAAGTTTAATAGGTATCCTGGAGTTGTCCATGCTCCATTAGCATTAAAATATCATGGACATCAATTTGGGCATTACAATTCAGATTTAGGAGACGGTAGAGGTTTCTTATTAGCACAATTTTTAGATAAGAATAAAGTTTTATGGGATTTAGGGACTAAGGGATCTGGTCAAACTAATTTTAGTAGAGGAGGGGATGGAAGATTAACTCTAAAAGGTGCCGTAAGAGAACTATTGGCAACAGAATTTTTATCAGCCTTAGGTGTTCCAACAAGCCAAACATTATCTATAATTGAAACAGGCGAAAATCTTGAAAGGAATGATGAACCATCTCCTACAAGATCTGCGGCTTTAGTTAGGCGGAGTAATAGTCATATTAGAATAGGCACCTTTCAAAGATTAGCGTATTTCAATGAAAACGAAAATATAGAAAAGTTACTGAGACATGTAACGAAAAACTATTTTTTTTCAAAAAAACATAATGCATCTTCGTGCAGTTTAGCAGAGGATTTCTTTTTAGAATCTGTAAAGAGAATAGCAAGTTCAATGGGACGCATTATTGTTTCAGGATTTGTACATGGTGTTTTAAATACAGATAATTTTAATATTACTGGTGAGGTTTTTGATTATGGACCATGGAGGTTTATTGAATATGCAAGTCCCAGTTTTACTGCTGCTTATTTTGATCATAATGGACGTTATTCTTTTGGCAATCAACCTGAAGCTGCTTTATGGGCGTTAACTCAGTTAGGAAAAAGTTTAAAAGAGTTTATAAGTGAAGAAAGAATTATTGAAATTTTAAATGAATTTTCTAAAAATTTTCATTTATCTCTCAAAAGACATTTTTGTTGGAGGTTGGGTATTGAAGATATTAATTCAAATGACCTAAATAAAATCATGCACATCTTATTAAATGAGAGTGAAAAAAATAAAATTGATTATGGCTCTTTTTTTTATGATTTTTATGGTGGTAGCGACAGCATAATTGATTGTCTCAAAAGCTCTTATGGTAGTAAATACAAAGTTAAACAATTTTTGTTAGTAACGGATATTTTAAAAAGCAACACTTCATTTAATCGTAGTTCAGAAAAAAAACATATGTTAGATCAAAACCGAGAAAATTTATTAATAAATGAAGTTGAAAAGATATGGGAACAAATTTCTTTGCACGATAATTGGAATGTACTTGAAGACAAAATTCAAAGACTTAGGGCTCTTGGTAATATATTAGAGTCTGAAAAAATCATTTATTTTTAAAATTGTTTTTTCATTTGTCTGTAAATTGTTCTTATTATAATTAAACAATTTACCTTCAAATTTCTTAATGATTCCTAAATCTTTAAGATTATTTAAAAAATTTAAAATTTTACCGTTTTCTTGAGGAAAAAACGAAACAAATAGAGGTGTTGAAATAGTTGCCATTTCTGAGACCATGCTTACGCTATCGCTTGTAACTATTAAGTATTGCGCTTTTTGAAGAATATTAGGATATGGGTTTTTACTATTAAATGTATAAAACTTAAAATCATTTAATTTTTTGGAAAAAATTGACCTCAATATTTTTTCAGCTTTTATTCCTGTGCGTCTAGAAGTAGAAATTATTAACTTCGCGTTTAATAAATTCGAAGCTTTAACTGCTTTCATACCTAAATCATAATAATCAATACTTTTAGGATTATATCTTTTATTACGACCACCTACCATTAAAAAAATTATAGGTTTTTCTGTAGTTAAATTCTTTTTATTTTGAATTTCCTGATTTAAAAAAAAAGATAATGCACCTTTAGTTTGGATTATATTTTTACCTGTTATTGCGTCATGTTCAGGTATTAGTAAAAGGTCAAACTGATTTCTTGATATTTTTGGGTTTTGAATATGAATTGTTTTAATTTTATTTTTAAAAAAAAATCTTATTGCTATTGAAATCCCTGCCATTCTTTTACCAGTTGTTATAACAAATTTAGGTAAAGGTTTTTGATTTAGTTCTTTTAGAATATTAGAGGTTAATAAAAATTTTCCAATTAGAGGAATTTTTCTTAATAAATATGGAGGGTTATAATTTATCAATTCGTAATCATAACCTAGTAATTTTGCAACAGCTAAAGATTGATTTTCCATACCTTTAGTTCCATCACTTATAACCCACGTGTTAATTTTGGTAGACTTTGTCAAATTTTTCTTAACTCTTTTAAAAATTAACAGTTTTTGCATTCATTGAAATAAAATTGCAATTATGTGCTAATTATATTAATAATATTACATTATTTATATTTTATTATTAACATAAAGAAATATAGACAAAATGAAAACTCAAAAAACAAAGTTAGATAAAATAGACTTGCAAATACTAAGTGAGTTACAGTTAAATGGAAGAATAAGTAACGTAGAATTAGCAAACCTAGTGAATATTTCACCACCTTCTTGTCTAAGAAGAGTAAAAGCATTAGAAGACACAAATTTTGTTAAAGGTTATAATGCAGAAATAAACGCAGAACTTCTTAATTTCAAAGTAACTGTATTTGCATATGTTGGCCTTGAAAGTCAAGCTGAGAAAGACCTTCAAATTTTTGAAAACTATATTTCTGTCTTTCCTGAGGTAAGGGAATGCCATATGCTTATGGGAGAAGTAGATTTTCTTTTAAAAATTGTAGCTAAGGATTGGGATGATTTTCAAAAGTTCTTAACTGCTAAACTTACTCAGGCCCCAAAGATAAGTAATGTTAAAACGTCTTTAAACATTAGAAGTACAAAAAGCCTGCCAGGAATACCTTTTGAAGCTATAATTTAATTACTTCTATTGATATTATTTCATAATTTTTAGAACCACTAGGAGTTTTAACCTCAACGGAAGAACCTTTTTCTTTGCCTATTAATGCTTTTGCAATTGGAGATGCAATTGAAATTAGGCCTAATTCAAGGTTAGCTTCATATGGGCCTACTATTTGGTAATCTGTTTCTTGATCTGTTTCTTCATCTACAATTTTAACTTTAGTACCAAAAGTGATCGTTTTACCGGATAATTTATTTAAATCTATAACTTCAGCTCTACTCACAACATCTTCAAGTTCTGTTATTCTGCCTTCTATAAATGATTGTTTTTCCTTAGCAGCATGGTATTCTGCATTTTCTTTTAAATCGCCATGTTCCCTGGCAGTTGAAATAGCTTTGATAACTTCTGGTCTTTCGTCTTTTTTCAGATTATTTAACTCAGATTTTATATTTTCCAATCCAGGTAATGTGAAGGGTATTTTATCCATTGTAATATCCATTAAATCAAACTAAAGAAAAATTATAATATAAAAAATCCAATTATTCAAAATATGATTGAATAGATTTAACGTTTATGGATTTATCAATTATAGATTTTATTGCTAATGAAGCTGCGTTAGCACCTTGTAAGGTTGTATAATATGGTATTTTGTTTAAAAGTGCTGTTTGCCTTAAGGAAAAGCTATCTTTAATAGAGGTCACTCCCTCAGATGTATTAATAACAAGTTGTATGTCATTTGAAAGCATCGCATCTACTATGTTTGGCCTACCTTCAACAACTTTTTTTATATACTTAGCTTTTATTTTGTTATTATTCAAAGTTTCAGCGCTTCCTGAAGTGGCACATATTGTAAACCCTAAATCAACAAGCTTTTTTGCAATAGGAATTATTTTTTGTTTATCATCGTCTTTTACGGAAATAAACACTTCTCCTTTTTTTGGTAGGTTTACATTTGCTCCAAGTTGGCTCTTAGCAAAAGCTTCTCCAAACGTCGAACCTATACCCATAACTTCACCAGTTGATTTCATTTCAGGCCCAAGAATGACATCTGTACCTGGAAATCGGGCAAATGGAAAAACTGCTTCTTTCACTGCTATATGACTTGTTTTGGGCTCAGTTAGATTAAAATTAGATAATTTTTCACCAACCATTATTTTAGAAGCAATTTTAGCTAGAGGAATACCAATAGACTTAGCTACAAAAGGTATAGTCCTGCTTCCTCGAGGATTAACTTCTAGAATAAAAATATTCTTATTTTGAATTGCAAATTGAATATTAATAAAACCAATTACATTCAGCGATTTTGCAAGCTTTTTTGTTTGTATAACGATTTCATCTATTATTTCTTTGCTTAATGTTTGAGGTGGAAGGGCACAAGCTGAATCACCAGAATGAATGCCGGCCTCTTCTATATGTTCCATTATTCCAGCTATATAAGTATCAGTTCCATCTGATAAGGCATCTACGTCAACTTCAAGTGCGTTCTTTAAAAAACTATCTATTAAGACTGGATTATTACCAGACACTCTTACTGCATCATTAATGTATTTTTGTAATTGGTCGTGATTATGAACTATTTCCATAGCTCGGCCTCCAATTACATAACTTGGTCTTATAACTATTGGAAAACCAATTTCATCTGCAATTTTAATAGCTTCAACTTTGCTGCTGGCAACACCATTTAAGGGTTGGTTCAATTCTAAAGTCTGTAAAAGTTTTTTAAATTTTTCTCTGTCTTCTGCTAAGTCAATAGCATCAACTGTTGTTCCTAAAATTTTTAATCCTGCTTTTTCCAAACTAGATGCTATTTTAAGAGGTGTTTGTCCTCCTAACTGAACAATTGCTCCTATCACTTCACCATTCTGATTTTCTTTTTCAAAGATAGAAAAAACGTCTTCATGTGTAAGAGGCTCAAAGTATAATTTATCTGAAGTATCATAATCAGTTGAAACTGTCTCAGGATTACAGTTAATCATGATAGTTTCAAAATTACTTTCTGTTAAACTATATGCAGCATGTACACAGCAATAATCAAACTCTATTCCTTGACCTATCCTATTTGGTCCTCCTCCTAAAATAATCACTTTCTTTTTATTTGAGGGTTGAACCTCACATTCGTTAATATCACTTTGTTCATAAGAACTATAAAGATAGGCTGTTTCAGAAGAAAATTCAGCTGCGCAAGTATCAACTCTCTTATAACTTGGAAAAACTTTATATTTATGTTTCAGTTTAACTATTTCATCTTCATTAGTTTGGATGAGTTCAGAAATACGTTTGTCTGAAAAGCCCATAGATTTTAAGTTGCGTAAAGCAGGTTCATCTATTTTAAATGTTTTATCTTTGAACAATTCTTCAACTTTTACAATTCCATAAATTTGACTCAAAAACCATTTGTCCCATTTAGTTATGCTTGATACCTCTTCTATAGAGATGTTATTCCTAAAAGCAGTGGCAATTCTCAAGATTCTTTCAGGTACTTGTTCTGCTAACCATCCAGCTATATTGTCCTTGCCATCTGTCTGTTCCATTTGAGTTGGAAAATGGACATCGTTCAAGCCTGATAAACCAGTTTCCAAAGAGCGCAATGCTTTTTGAAGAGATTCTTGAAAAGATCGTCCAATGGCCATTGCTTCACCAACTGATTTCATTGATGTTGATAAAAAATTATTGCTTCCAGGAAATTTTTCAAATGTAAAACGAGGTATTTTAGTTACAACATAATCAATAGTTGGTTCAAAACTAGCAGGAGTAGATTTAGTAATATCATTTTGTAATTCATCTAAACTATAACCAATTGCTAATTTTGCTGCAATTTTTGCTATTGGAAAACCAGTTGCTTTTGAAGCCAGTGCAGAAGATCTACTTACTCTTGGGTTCATCTCAATTACTATTAAGCGGCCGTCATTAGGGTTTAGTGCAAATTGTACGTTTGAACCACCTGTATCAACACCAATTTCTCGAAGAACTGCAATACTTGCATTTCTCATTTTTTGATATTCTTTATCAGTTAAAGTTAGGGCAGGTGCTACAGTTATAGAATCTCCAGTATGAACACCCATTGGATCGACATTTTCAATTGAACAAATAATTATACAGTTATCTGAATGATCTCTTACAACCTCCATTTCAAATTCTTTCCAACCAAGCAGAGATTCTTCTATTAATACTTCAGTATTTGGAGAAAGTTTAAGTCCATTGGATACTATCTCTAAAAATTCTTCATTATTGTAAGCAATACCTCCTCCTTCTCCGCCAAGAGTGAAAGATGGTCTAATAATGGCCGGAAGTCCAACATACTCTAACGCTAATTCTGCATCTTCAAGATTTTTGGCAATTTTAGCTTTTGCAGATTCTAGACCAATTTTGCTCATACATTCTTTGAATAACTCTCTATCTTCTGCCTTGTTAATGGACTCAGGTTTAGCTCCTATAATTTCAATGTTATATTTGTCAAGAATTCCAGAATGGAACAATTCTAGAGTTGCATTCAGAGCAGTTTGTCCTCCCATAGTTGGAAGGATAGCATCAGGTTTTTCGATTTTGATAATTTTTTCTATAACATTTTTTTCAATAGGTTCTATGTATGTTGAATCTGCCATCATAGGGTCTGTCATAATAGTAGCTGGATTAGAATTAATTAATATTACTCTAATGCCCTCTTCTTTAAGAGCTTTACATGCTTGAGCTCCTGAATAGTCAAATTCACACGCTTGACCTATTATAATTGGACCAGCACCAATAATCAAAATGGACTTTATATCACTACGTTTTGGCATTTTTTTTTGAATCTTTAATAAGGTTTAAAAATTGTTCAAATAGATATGACGATTCTGTTGGGCCCGGGGAAGCTTCAGGATGATATTGAACTGAAAAAAAGGGAAATTCTTTATGTTTAAGGCCCTCTATTGATTTATCAAAAAGAGAAATATGAGTTACTTTTAGGCATTCAGGAAGAGATTTGAATACAATTTCATAACCATGGTTTTGACTAGTAATTTCAACTTTATTATTAATTAAATTTTTAACGGGATGATTTGCTCCACGGTGACCCTGCGGCATTTTACTAGTCTTTGCTCCAAATGATAAACCAAATAATTGATGACCTATGCATATTCCGAAAACAGGTAATTTTAACTTAAATAATGATTGAAGAAGGTTTCTGCATTTTTTTTCAGTTGCGGACGGGTCACCGGGTCCATTTGACAGAAAAATACCATCAGGTTTAAGTTTTTTTATATCTTCAATTTGAGTGTCTTCGGGCAATACTGTTATTTCTGCATTTATATTAACAAGGTGGCGGAGTATATTTTGTTTAACTCCAAAATCAATTACAACAATTTTAGGTTTAAAATTTTTATTTAAAGAATGTTGAGTAGATATAAAATGATGAAGATTTTCATTAAAATGGTATTGATTTTTAGTTGTTACTAAAGATGAGAGGTTTAAACCATTCATACTTGGATGTTTTCTTAATTTTTCTTTTAAGTGATTTATATTAAATATACCATCCTTATTATAACTCAGTAAGGCGTTACAAGTCTCATGTTTTTGCATGGTTTTTGTTAATAATCTTGTATCAATCCCTGAAATTCCAGGTACATCAATCTCTACGAGCCATTCATTAAAATCTTTCTCAGAACGCCAATTAGATGGTTTTGTGGGATGTTGTCTAACTATGATTCCAGCTATAGATTTAATATTGCTTTCATTGTCAAAATTATTTGTGCCAATATTACCAATATGTGGGAAAGTAAAAGTAATAATTTGATTCGTATAAGATGGATCTGTAATTATTTCTTGATAACCTGTGAGTGAAGTATTAAAGCAAATTTCTCCAATGCTTGTCTTTTTTGATCCAAACGATCTTCCAAAAAATACATTTCCATCATTTAAAATCAGTATGGAATCAAGAACCTTAATTTTGTTAATTTCGTCTAACTCAAAAGGAATATATCCTTCATCATGAAGGCTATTTTTTCTGTTTGGTTCTTTCATTCTATACCTTATTAGTATAACTCAACTAAGAGTATTTGAATTACTACTTATGAATAATTTAAAGTATAATAACAAAATTTTATCTATACTTTTCATAACCAGTTTAATTAGTTTGTATTAGGGTCTTCGTCAATAAAATTTAATACTATTTGCCATTAGTTCGTATTGATTTATAAAATGATTCCTATTGTTAAAGGGCACAGGATTAAACTATAAGAAGGATTTATGAATGACTATTAGGGAAAATATTTCTAAATTGCTGAAAGAAGCAATGATAAACAAAGATATTACATTAACAAACACTCTCAGACTTATACTAGCTGCAGTTAAAGACAAGGATATAAGCGCCAGAAGCAAAAGTAATTCTGAAGGCATAAATGAAACAGAAATTATCTCACTTCTTCAAAATATGATTAAACAAAGAAATGCTTCTATAGAAATGTATATTCAAGGTAAAAGAGACGATCTTGTTAAGATTGAAGAAGATGAAATTAAAATAATATCTAATTTCTTGCCAGAGCAATTGTCAGAAAATGAAATAAATGACATTATTACTAATTCAATTAGATCAAGTGGAGCAGAATCCATTAAAGACATGGGTAAAGTTATTAATTTAATTAAAGACGAATATAATGGTAAAATGGATTTTGGGGTTGTTAGTAAAATTATTAAAGCAAAGCTTCTTAATTTATAAATATATAGACAAAGTTATTATTAAATAAGAATAGAAAATGGACTTAAAAGAAGAAATTAAGAGTGTAATCAAGCTTTCTGATTTAATAAAAAAAAATATATCTTTAAAACAACGTGATAAATCTAATTTTATTGCTTTATGTCCATTTCATAAAGAAAAAACTCCTTCGTTTAATATTTCAGATGATAAAGGGTTTTATCATTGCTTTGGATGTGGAAAAAACGGGGATATTTTTACTTATATAATGGAAATGGAAAATATTGGGTTCACAGATGCTTTAAAAAGCTTAGCAGATTTAGCAGGAATTAAGTATTCCAACTCAAATTTTACTCCCGACCCAAAAGAAATAAATCTTCACAATCTTTTAAAAAGAGTTTCCCAATCATACATCCAAAACCTTAATGCACCAATTGGCGAACGCGCAAGAAAATATTTAAGTCAAAGAAATATTGATAATTTGATTATACAAAATTTTTTACTTGGTTATTCCGGCAATCTTAAGTCAAATAAATATTTAGTATCTTGCTTGATAAAAGAAGGTTTTTCTTTGGATGACATCATCAATGTTGGATTAGCTAAAAAAAATCAAAATAATGATTTAATTTTTTATTTTAATGAAAGACTTATGTTTCCTATATTGAATCATTTAGGAAAGGTTGTTGCTTTTGGCGGAAGGGTATTAGATTCAGGAAACCCAAAATATTTAAACTCTCCTGAAACACATTTATTTCACAAAGGCAGGCAGCTTTTTGGCGTTTTTAACGCTAAAAAGCTTTTAAATAAAAAAAGGTTTATAGTTTGCGAAGGATATATGGATAGTATTGCCTTAAATAAGTTTGGATATCCTGCCCTGGCGTCTTTAGGCACTTCTATGACTACTCAGCAAATAGAAAATATTTTCAATCTAACAGATGAAGCTTTTTTAGTTTTTGACGGAGATAATGCTGGAAAAATTGCAACTTTAAGAGTTTTTGAAAAATATTTGCCAATGTTAAAGATAAATAAAAAATTAAAATTTGTATTTCTTCCAGAGGATCTTGATCCAGAAGATTTTATAAATAAATATGGTATAAAAGAATTTGAAAATATATTAGACAAAGCGATTGGTGTTATTGATTTAATTTGGATGGAAGGTTTAAAATTAGTTAGAGAAAATGAACCAGAAACAAATGTTATGTTTTGGAATTATGTAAGAGAAAAAGTTAAAAGCATTGAGGATATGAATATTAAATTAGCATTCAAAGACGAGATTGAAAGAAGAATTAAAGTTTTCAGAGGTCAAACTGGAGATAGTTTTAAAAAAACATTAGGCAGAAATTATCATTAGTTCAAATTTATCTTTTTCCAAAACAAAACTTCCAAAAACAGGAGTTGAAATTAAGATTGGTGCTATTATATATATAATGTTATTATATCCAAAAATATGTATAACTTATGATGAAAATATATCGTTATTAGATTTTAAAAAAAATGACCTCAACACATTAAAGGACATAATACTAAAATCAGCTTCAAATAATCCAAACATAAGTTCAAAAGATTTGAAACAGGAAGCTATAAATAAAGGTTTTGATACCCAAATATCTAAATTTATGAAAAGTAATTATCCTTCTAGGCTAAATTTAGATGAAAAAAATTTAAGTTTTGAGAATGTGAATAAAACTTTTAAAGAATTATTAAATCTGATAGGTACTAATTCTGTTCAATGATCTATATTAAATCCAAGGTAAATAATATATGTTAGCTAAAGATCAAAATAAAAAAAACGATCCAAAATTAATGACTGATAGTCCAGTTTTAGATTTAAACAACTCTGCAATAAAATCTTTGATTAAGAAAGGAAAGGTAAATGGTTTCGTCACTCTCGACGAATTAAATGCGGCTCTGCCACCAGGAGAGTACACTTCTGAACAAATAGAGGATATTCATTCAGCTATAAACGAAATGGGCTTTAATATAGTTGATCAACAAGAAGAAACAACTACCGAAGATAATGAGGATAGAACAGCTGGAAATTTATCTGATGATGAAGGCGCTCGATCCGATGATCCTGTTAGAATGTATCTTCGGGAAATGGGCTCAGTCGAGCTTTTATCAAGAGAAGGTGAAATTTCTATTGCTAAAAGAATTGAAGCCGGAAAAGAGTTGATGATTGGTGGTATTTATGAATCGCCTCTTGCTATGAGAGCTTTCCTTAAATGGAGAGACGAAATAGATGACGGTACAATGCTAGTAAGAGATGTAATAGATCTTGAAACTACCTATGCTCGTATTAACGGGGGGGCTAATGAGCCTATTATTAGTAGTTATAATAATAAGGATCTTAAATTAAGTAAAATTGAGAACAATACAAATGATTTATCAACAGGCACAAAAATTACAAACGATAACCAAGAAGTTAAAAGTAATTTAGAAAACGAAAATGAAAACGTAAAAGAAAATGAAGATGAAGATGAAGACGAAGAAGAGAATGAAGACGATATAAACTTGTCATTAGTTGCAATGGAAGCCGAAATTAAAGAACAAATTTTGGGTATGATTGATGAAGTTGCAAAGTCATTTAAAGAGATTTTAACTCTTAGTGATAGAAGAATAGCAAGGATGAGAAAAGCAGAGCCTTTAGTAAGCAGATCCGAAAAAAGATTGCTAGAACTTAAAGTTATTCTTATTGAGCAAATGGAAAAAATATACCTTAACCATAACAGACAAGAAGAATTAATAGACCAAATGTATGGTCTTAATAGGCAGATATCGTCTATTGAGGGTAACTTACTTAGGATGGCTGAGAATTGTGGGGTTAAACGAAAAGTTTTTATTAGCAGTTGGGTTGGAAATGAAATTAACCATAATTGGGCTATTAACCCAGGTAAATCTAAGAGTTGGGAAAAGTTTACTAGTGAATACAATGATGAAATTATTGGTATTTGTGATCAAGTTTTTGACTTTGTCAATAACGTCAATATGCCTGTCCAAGAGTATAAAAAGTTAATACAAATTGTTCAAAGAGGAGAGCGTGAAGCTGCAAGAGCAAAAAAAGAAATGGTTGAAGCTAATTTACGGTTAGTTATTTCTATCGCAAAAAAATACACAAATAGAGGGCTACAGTTTTTAGATCTAATTCAAGAAGGAAATATAGGTTTGATGAAGGCCGTAGACAAATTTGAATATAGAAGAGGTTATAAATTCTCAACCTATGCAACATGGTGGATTAGACAGGCAATAACAAGATCTATTGCAGATCAAGCTAGAACCATAAGAATACCTGTTCATATGATTGAAACCATAAACAAACTAGTTAGAACTTCACGACAAATGCTTCATGAAATTGGTAGGGAGCCTACCCCAGAAGAATTATCTGAAAAAATATCAATGCCACTTGATAAAGTTAGGAAAGTTCTAAAGATAGCTAAAGAACCAATTTCTTTAGAGACACCTGTTGGAGACGAAGATGATAGTCATTTAGGAGATTTTATAGAAGACAAGATGGCTGTTCAGCCTCTTGAAGCAGCAATTCACGCAAATCTGAGAGAAACAACCACAAGAATTTTAGCTAGTTTAACTCCAAGAGAAGAAAGAGTTTTAAGAATGCGCTTTGGGATTGGGATGAATACTGATCATACACTTGAAGAAGTTGGTCAGCAATTTAGTGTTACCAGAGAGAGAATTAGACAAATAGAAGCTAAAGCTTTAAGAAAATTAAAACATCCATCAAGATCTAGGAAGCTAAGATCATTTCTAGAAAATTAATTTTTTAGAATATTAAAACTTAATCTTTCATTCTTATTCTTTACATAGTTCGTTTGTCCTTGTATAAGTTGCGTGTTTTGAATAATTTTGTTCAAAATATTATAGGCCTGTAGCTCAACTGGTTAGAGCCCTCCGCTCATAACGGAGTGGTTGGGGGTTCAAGTCCCTCCAGGCCTACCATTTATTTTTAAATCTTTTGTTTAATTTTTTTGCAGTTCAAATTTTAAGTCTGTATCATAATTCTTAAAATATTATTTGTATTGAGGTTATGATGAGAAAAAAAAAATATAGTGAGTTGAGAAGCTCTAGATGGTTTTCACCAGACGATGTTAGATCTTTTGGTCATAGATCTAGAGCAATGCAAATGGGGTTAAGTAAAGAGGACTGGGAAGACAAGCCATTAATAGGTATAATTAACACTTGGTCTGAGATACAGCCTTGTCATACACATTTTAAACAAAGAGTTGAAGATGTTAAAAAAGGTGTATATCAATCGGGGGGATTTCCAATAGAGCTTCCTGCTATATCTCTTGCAGAAATGTATGTTAAGCCCACTACTATGCTCTACAGAAATATGCTTTCAATGGAAGTTGAAGAGTTGATACGGTCACATCCAATTGATGGTGTTGTCTTAATGGGAGGGTGTGACAAGACTGCTCCTGCTTTAACAATGGGGGCAATAAGTGTAGGTTTGCCGATGATTTTTTTACCTGCTGGTCCAATGTTAAGAGGTAATTATAAGGGTAAGTATTTAGGAAGTGGATCGGATGGTTGGAAATATTGGGATGAATTAAGGGCAGGTAACATAAGTAATAAAGATTGGCAAGATGTAGAGGCTGGAATTGCCAGATCATACGGACACTGCATGACTATGGGGACAGCTAGTACAATGACAGCAATAACAGAAGCTATGGGTTTATCTTTACCAGGGGCAAGTTCTATTCCAGCAGCAGATTCAAATCATATAAGAATGTCCACTAATGTAGGAAGAAGAATTGTTGACATGGTTTGGGAAGACTTAACTCCTTCTAAAATTGTAACTGAAAAATCAGTTGATAATGCTGTTACTGTTGCCATGGCAATGGGTTGTTCTACAAACGCTATTATTCATTTGATTGCCATGGCAAGGCGGGCAGGAATAAATTTAACAATGGATAATTTAGATAAAAAAGGTAGGGAAATACCGCTTATTGCGAATATTAGGCCTTCAGGAAAGAATTATTTAATGGAAGACTTTTTTTATGCAGGCGGTATTTTAGCTTTGATGCACGAACTTACTGCAAAACTTAATTTGGATGAAGTAACTGTTTCAGGTTTAAGTTTAAGGGAACTGATTTCCAAAACAAAAACTATTAATGACGATATAATTCGTCCATTAAATAATCCAATTTATGAAGAAGGTTCTCTAGCTGTTTTAAAAGGTAACTTAGCTCCTGATGGTTGTGTTATTAAGCCAGCAGCATGTGACAAGAAATTTTTTAAACATAAAGGTCCAGCTATTGTTTTCAATAGTTACCCAGAAATGAAAGCTGTTATTGATAGAGAAGATTTTGATGTAACAGAAGATCATGTTTTAGTTTTAAGAAATGTTGGGCCAGTTGGAGGTCCAGGTATGCCTGAATGGGGAATGATGCCTATTCCCCAAAAGCTTCTTAAAAAAGGAGTTAGGGATATGGTCAGGATATCAGATGCTAGAATGAGTGGTACGAGTTATGGAGCTTGCATCCTCCATGTTGCGCCTGAAAGCTATATTGGAGGACCTTTATCTTTATTAGAAACAGGTGATATTATTGAACTTGATGTAAATTTAAGATCTATTAATATGTTAGTTGACGAAAAAACTTTATCCTTAAGAAAAAAAGAATTTAAAGCTATGGAACCTAAAGCAGGTAGAGGTTGGTTATGGATGTATAGTAATCATGTAACGCAAGCTAACAATGGCTGTGATTTTGATTTTTTGGAAACCAATTTTGGAACATCGGCTAAAGAGCCAGATATATTTTAGAGAGATTACATGTTAGTTGATCACATAAAAAAAGTTTATTTAAAAGCAAGTGTCGCGACAATATGCACAGCCTTATTTAAACGAGGGTTGAAAAACCAATTTATCCAAGATCTCAGTCCTCTTAACTCAAATCTCTCAAATATGGTAGGATTTGCTTACACAGTAAGATATATCCCTGCTAGAGAAGATCTAAATACATTAGAGGTTTTCAAAAATCCTAAACATCCTCAGCGGGTTGCGATAGAAGAATGTCCAAAAGATCATGTTTTAATATTTGATAGTCGTAAAGACCCAAGAGCTGCTTCAGCTGGTGCTATTTTAATAACTAGATTAATGGTTAAAGGGTGTGCAGGAGTTGTAACAGACGGTGGGTTCAGAGACTCTGATGAGATAAAAAAGCTTCAGATACCTACCTATCATAATAGACCCTCATCTCCTACTAATCTTACCTTACATCAAGCAATAGATATTAACGTTCCTATTGGGTGTGGAGATGTTGCTGTATGGCCTGGAGATTTGCTAGTAGGTGACAAAGAAGGAGTGGTAGTAATACCTGCTAATATTATAGATGAAATTGCCAATGAGGTAAACCCTATGACTATTTATGAAGATTATGTAATCGACAGGGTTAGGAATGGATCATCAATAAAAGGTTTATACCCACTTACTGACAAAAATGAAAAAAAAATGTACGAAAAGTGGTTGAAGAGTAACTCTAAAGAGAATTAATTTACTTATCCGGAGACATTTGAAATATGAAAAAAATTATAACAGATAAAGAAAATACCAAGGCAATAATTTTAAATGAAAATGATAATATTGTTATAGCATTAGAAAATATGAATGCAGGACAATACTTAAAACAATTTGCTTTAAAAATAGATGCCCCAATATTATCGGGTCAAAAAATTGCAAAAATTGATATATCAGAAAATTCACCAATATATAAATATGGAACAATTATAGGTTTTGCAGACTCAAATATTTTAAAAGGTCAAGTTTTAACTAATTCTAATGTTATATTCAAAGAATTTATTAGAGAGCATGATTATTGTGCTAAGTACCAGCCTACAAGATTTGTTAATGCTTCAAGTGAAAGATCATTTATGGGTTTTAAAAGGGATGACGGTAGAGTTGGTACCAGAAACTATATAGCTGTTGTTTCAACAGTTAATTGTTCAGCAACGGTTGTGCATGAGATAGCTGCTTATTTTACTAATGAAAAGCTCAAAAATTATTCTAATATTGATGGTGTGGCGGCATTTAGTCATTCTACTGGATGCGGTATGGAATTATCTGGTGAGCCTATGAATTTACTCCATAGGACGCTTGGAGGTTATATAAACCATCCAAACGTTGCCTCATCTCTTGTTGTTGGACTTGGATGTGAGAGATGCCAAGTAGGTGGATTGTTTCAAAGTCAAGGTATAGCGGAGACTAACAAATTGAGAACGTTAGTTATGCAAGAAAATGGTGGAACAACAGCCACAATAAAAGCTGGAATTAAATGTATTGAAGGAATGTTAGAGGAGGCAAATAAAATTGAAAGAATTGCAACGCCTCTTTCCTCTTTAATGGTTGGATTGCAATGTGGTGGCTCAGATGCATTCTCTTCTTTGTCTGCCAATCCTGCTTTAGGAAAAGCAGTTGATATATTAGTAGCTCATGGAGGCACAGCAATTTTATCTGAAACGCCTGAAATTTATGGTGTGGAAAACAGTCTAACCGCAAGAGCTATTAACAGTAATGTTGCTGAAAAATTAATGAACAGAGTCAACTGGTGGAAAGATATATATTCTGTCGGTAGGGATGTTCAAATTAACGGTACGGTAAGTCCAGGTAATCAAAAAGGAGGATTAGCAAATATTTTAGAAAAGTCATTAGGTTCTGCAATGAAGGGTGGAACGACTGGATTGATGGAAGTTTATAATTATGCTGAAAAAGTAGATAAAAAAGGATTTGTTTTTATGGACACACCTGGTTTTGATCCAGTCTCTGCTACTGGACAAATTGCAGGGGGTGCAAATCTCATTGCTTTTACTACTGGAAGAGGATCATGTTTTGGTGCAAAACCAACACCATCTATTAAACTTGCAACTAACTCAAATTTATATGAAAGAATGAATGAAGACATGGATATTAACTGCGGTGCAGTAATTGACGGTGAAAAAAACATAGAAGAAATGGGAAAAGAAATTTTTGAAGAATTTATTTCTTTTGCTTCTGGAAAGAAAACAAAAAGTGAAGTTTTAAATTTGGGTAGACATGAATTTGCACCTTGGCAAATTGGCATTACAGGTTAAATGTGCTTATAATATTGTAAAATAAAAACTCTAATTGATGACGCTAATGAGGATTTTCTATTTATATCTATTTCAGAAATTAAACTTTGAATAGAACTTTTTTCATTTTCAGCAATTTTATTTAATGCTTCCCAAAACTCTATTTCTAAAGATAAAGATGTTCGATGTTTTTTTAGTGTGATTGACTTCTTAATTAGCATTTAATTTACCAAATTTAATTCAAACAGACTAACTATTTCAACGTGGGGGCTGAACAGAAATTGATCAATTGGCTGTACCCATTTTAATTGATAATTATTTTCAATTAATATCTTTGCATCTCTTACAAAAGTATTAATATTACAAGAAATGCTTATTACAATAGGTACTTTAGAAAGTGTAATATTTAAAAATTGTGATCTTGCGCCTGATCTTGGTGGATCAATAATTATGGCATTGAATTTTTTTAATTCTTCTGATGTTAGAGGATTACTTTTCAAATTTCTAGACTGTGAAATTACCTTATTTCCATAACCTTGTCTTTTGCTAGCAATATTAATAGCATTAATTGATTTATCATCTATTTCATAGGCATTTATAGTGTAACCCTTGGAAAGTAAAGGTATTGTAATAGTTCCACATCCAGAAAAAAGTTCGCAAACTAATTTCTTTTTATTTATTTTTTCTAATCCCTTTATCACAGTGTTTATAATTGCATTTTCACCGTCGATAGTTGCTTGTAGAAAGCTTCCAGGAGGAGGGAAAATAGTTGATGAATATACATGATTAGATAAACTTGTATTTTCTTTAACAAAGAGTAAATCATTGGGTTGATTTAATTGGGATCGATTAAGCCTAATCACATTTGTTTTCATCATAGCTTCATTAAACTTCGTTAATTCTTTATAAGGTATTTTATCAATTCCGTCTATTAAGAGGTCAATGCCATGATCTAAAACGTTAGCATGAATATTTATTGTTTGCCCAACTCTTAGTATTTTAGAAATTGGAGCTTTTATTTCTTTTATCAAATTAGTAAGTTGATCATCAAGTATTATGCATTCATCAATTTCTGAAATAAAATGGCTCTTATACTCGTGGAAACCAATAATTGTACCTAATTTAGTTTTTTTAGCTACAAACTTTGCATGCCGGCGACTTTTTAGGGAAGAAACTAACATTTCTTTAATCTCTCCATCGGAAGAAATTATCTTTATTTGAGAAGACACTTTTTTGGCTTTCCAACTATTATAATTTTTCAAATTCCAGTGCTGTAAAATACAGCCACCACATTTAAAAAAATGCTTGCATTTAGGTTCGACTCTATCAGGTGATAGTTGTTTAAGTTCTATTAACTCTGCCCTTACACCTTCGCTAGATAAGTAGGTGGGTTTAGCCAAAATTAGTTCATGAGGTAAAGAAAAAGGAACAAAAAAATTATAATTTTGTTCTTTATAATCAATTTCTGTAAAAAGATTTGCTACGCCCTCGCCTCTTGAACCTATATAATCAATAGTAAGAATTTGGGGATCAAAATTTTTTGATAATTTTTTTTCTTTGCTCATTTTAAAAGTTCGTTTGAACTTTGCCATATAACCTTAGCTCTTATATTCAAAGCATCTTTGACAATATGAAATGGAGAAAATTTTTGTAAGTATGGCCGCACGGTTAGTTTTTTATTATCTCGAGTACTAACTTCAAGATAGGCTAGAAAATATATTTTTTGATCATTTAATAAATAAAGACCTGGCTCTTCATAAGTATTTAGATTTAAATTAATAATATTTGTTATTTTACATTGGTCAGTCACTAATTGAAAGAATAGTAAATATTTTAATTTAGACAAATCTAAATTATATAAAAGGTGCCTTGAGAATGATATTGTTTGAATTTTTGATGGATCATCTTTTTCAATATTATGAATAGAAATTTGATCAGTTTCATTGGAATAATTCTTTAACCATTCAGGAGATAATTCCTCAACATTTATCTCAAGTATATTTGACAACTTATATCTATACTCTTCGGGGAGAATTTTAGGAGTGCCACGATGGAAATATTGTTGTAAATAAGCATCGTTTTTGTTAAGAGCGCGTGAAAGTTCTCGAAGGTTATATTTTGTATTTTTAGTAATGAAAAATTTTAACTTTTCTCTTATATAATTATTTTTATCTTTATATTCGTGCTGACTTTTTATCAAACTATCTTTCATAATTTAGCTCATTTAGATCTTTGAGTACTTTCGCTAGCTAAACCAATCAAATGTTCTTTAAATTGAGTGTTTGGTAATTGTTCTAACGAAATTTTAGATTTTGAAACAAATTCTTGTGCTTTTAATTTACAATCTTCGAATATATTATATTTCTTAAAGATATTTAATGCTTCATCGAAGTCGCCAGTATATTGCTTTAACTCTCTTAAAGTTCTATCCCAAAATTTTTTTTCAGATGTATTACTTTTTTCCCAAGCTAAAATAATTGGAAGTGTAGTCTTACCTAATTTAAAGTCATCACCTAAATTTTTACCCATTTTTATACTTTGGGAATTGAAATCCATAAGATCATCAACAATTTGAAACGCTAACCCTAAATTAAAACCATAATCATAAGCTGCCTTTTGTTGTGCCAAGCTCCCATTTGCAACAATAATTCCACTTTCACAAGATGCACCAAAAAGCTCAGCTGTTTTTTTTCCAATTACGTCAAAATATTCTACTTTAGTTGTATTAGGTTTATTTGCGATTTGCATTTGTTGAAATTCACCTTGTGTGATCTTGCATGAAGCGCTTGCTAAACTTGACAAAGCTCTAATAGAACCAGTCTCAACCATTAACTCGAAAGATTGAGCAAACAGAAAATCCCCTGCAAGAACACTAAATTCATTACCCCATATTATATTAGCTGTTTTTTTACCTCTTCTTAAATTTGATTGATCGACTACATCATCATGAAGTAATGTTGCAGTGTGAATAAACTCAACTGCAGCTGCTAGTAATATAGGGTTTTTTGATTTGTCATTTAGTTGGGTTGCCATTGCTAACGTCAGTAGTGGACGTATTCTTTTGCCAGATGCATTAATTAGGTGTATTCCAATGTCGTTAATTAAGGGGATTGACTTATCTAGTCTATATATTATTTCTTGATCAACTTTCTTCAGAGTTACTTCCAGCAATTTATTTAATTGACCAACGCTATCTTTATTTTTTTCTGATATTGACATGTTATTAAAAAAAATCCCAAAAAAATTAATACTTCTATCATAACGCGCAAATAATATATAATAAACCTTTATAAAATAATTATTTGAGAGTGGTATGATACATTTAGATAAAACCACAGATACAATTTTAAGAGGTAAAATAACTATAACCCAGATGAAGCACGGTTATAGATATGGCTTTGATGCAGTATGTTTAGCTGCATTTGTAAATGGTTATTTGAGAAAAAATAAAAAAGATTTATCGTTGGCAGATGTCGGTTCAGGTGTTGGTACAATCAGTCTAATCTTAGCTCTAAAAAACAAAAATTTGAAAATTAGTTCAATAGAAAACAACGAAGAATTTATAGAAATTGCAAAAGAAAATGTTCTAAAAAATAAATTTCATAACACTATTAAGACTATTAACTATGATATTCTTAACATCAACAAAAATCTTAAAAATCATTTTGATATAGTCGTCTCCAATCCTCCATTTAATAACAAAAATAGTAACAAATCGAATAACAAATTTATAGATGTGGCTAAAAGGATTATTGACTTAGAAAAATGGATGGAAGGCTGTGTTTACCTTCTTAAAGAAAAAGGAACACTTTGTATAATTCTTCCAACAAACATTTTGGATGTAGTGCTAGTTAGCCTTAGACATAAAGCTGGATCTTTTAAAATATACCCTATTTGGCCAAATACAAAAAAATCTTCGAAAAGGATTATACTTTTGGCTAAAAAAGGTGGTAATAGCCCAACTGAATTGCTACCTGGGTTGAAATTATATAATAGTAAAGGGGTAGAAAGCAAAAAAGCAAGTTTATTAAGTGAAGAAGGTATTTTAAATTTTTATTAAACAATTTATTTAAGAAATTTCATAAATGTTGTACTTTACAACTATCACTATTAACTAATTGTTTCGATAATTTTTATTAAGAGGTTTTTATGGGTTTCTTTTCTATTTTTAGAAAATCTAAAAGTGTATCAGTCATTCCGCTGAATGGAGTTATTGCTCCAAATATGGGTAGAAGAAAAGGTTTGAATTTAAATGAGATTGATAAGAATATAGAACAAGCTTTTTCTGTTAAAAATCTGAAAGCGGTTGCCTTGCAAATTAACTCTCCAGGTGGATCTCCTGTGCAATCAGAAATGATTGCAAATCGTATAAGGGAGTTGTCAGATAAAAACAATGTCCCAGTATTAGCATTTGTAGAGGATGTGGCTGCATCTGGTGGGTATTGGCTAGCCTGTGCAGCTGACGAAATTATAGCAAGTAAAGCTTCAATAATTGGGTCTATTGGTGTTGTTTCTTCAGGATTTGGTTTTAATAAAGCAATAGAAAAAATTGGAATTGACAGGCGGTTATATACTTCTGGTGATAATAAAGCTATTTTAGACCCGTTTTTACCAGAGAATCCTGATGACATTAAAAGATTAAAGGCAATACAAAGCCAACTTCATGTTCAATTTATTAACTTTGTGAAATCTAGACGTGGAAGTAAGATTAAAGATGATAACAAAGATGTTTTTACAGGAGCTTTTTGGTCAGGCGAAAAAAGTATAGAAATTGGTCTAATTGATTCTTTTGGTGAAATGAAAAGTGTTCTGAAAGAAAGATTTGGTAATCAAGTTAAAATAAAAGAATTTACCCCTAAGAAAAAACTTTTTGGTTTTAGTAGTTTGTTATCTGGAGCCCTTGATATATTAATTCAAAAAGTAGATGAAAAAAGTATTTTTAAGAGATTTGGTTTATAAGATGATGCTCTCAATTAGTAAAATCTTTTGGCTTTTAATTATTCTTGTTGCTGTTTGGTACACTTTTAAAATTATAGAAAAACGTAAAACTATTTCAAAAAATAATGATAAAAGCCAAGAAGATATGAGTAAAAAAGGGATAGACGCATATAAATGTGATAATTGTGGTTGCTGGAGCCCTGGTGACAAATGTAACAACAAAAAATGTTCTAAAGAACAATCTTAAAATTGCCTTTTGGTGCTGAAAACCTAGATATGTATAATAAAGTTTATAACAGTAGTAAAATGAATAAAACAAAGTCATTTCAAAATATTCTAATGAATCTTCAATCTTACTGGATAGAGCAAGGTTGTGTTTTATTGCAACCTTACGACTCTGAAGTTGGTGCAGGCACATTTCATCCAGGGACTGTATTACGTGTACTAGGTCCTGATCCTATTTGGAAAGCCGCTTATATTCAACCATGTAGAAGGCCGACTGATGGAAGATATGGAGAAAACCCTAATAGATTACAACATTATTACCAATTTCAAGTTATTATTCAACCTTCACCTGACGATATACAAGAACTATATTTGAATAGTTTAAATGCTATCGGTTTAAATACTAAAGACCATGACATAAGATTTGTTGAAGATGATTGGGAAAGCCCAACCTTAGGAGCTTCAGGGCTTGGGTGGGAAATTTGGTGTGACGGTATGGAAATTAGTCAGTTTACATATTTTCAACAAGTTGGAGGTATTGAAGTCAACCCTGTTGCAAGTGAAATAACTTATGGTCTAGAACGTCTTGCAATGTTTATTCAAAAAGTTGAAAACGTATATGATCTTGATTGGGATGGTATTGAAAAAACTAGGGGTGGAAAAAATTATGGGGATATTTTTCTACAGCAAGAACAAGAGTTTTCTACTTATAATTTTGAAAAATCAAACTCATCAATATTATTAGAACATTTTAATAATGCCGAAAAAGAATGTATTTCATTGTTAAAAGATAAAGATAATCCTTTGTGCTTGCCTGCTTATGATCATTGTATTAAAGCTAGTCATGTTTTTAATTTATTAGATGCCAGAGGAGTTATTTCAGTTTCTGAAAGACAGTCATATATTTTAAGAGTGAGAAATATGGCAAGATCATGTTGCTTGGCCTGGATAGAAAAAAATAATAATGAGTAAAATTGACGCTCAAAAAGGAGACTTGCTTGTAGAATTTTTTTCCGAAGAAATCCCAGCAAGATTACAAGTTGGATCTGGAGAACAACTAGAAAATCTATTTGTAAAGAAACTTGTTAGTAAAGAAGTAAGCTTTGATTCATGCAAAACTTATACAGGACCAAGACATCTAGCAATTATAATTAGAGAAATAGACCTTGTTCAGAAAGATCAACTTGTTGAAAAAAGAGGTCCCAGATTAGGTTCAGATGAAAAAGCAATTAATGGTTTTTTAAAATCTAATAATATTAGTTTATCTGACACTATTGTTAAAAAGACAAATAATGGTGATTTTTATTTTTATTCACAAAATATAGTTGGCGAAAATACTGCTAAAATTTTGCCTGATATCATTAATGAGATAATATTTGATTTTGTATGGTCCAAAAGTCAGAGGTGGGCATATTCTGACTTAAAATGGGCTAGACCACTTAGAAATATATTAATTTTATTAAATGACGAGCCAGTCGATGGGAAAATAAAAATTGGGAAGAATACATTCCTAAACTTTACAAATTTTAGCTTTGGTCACAGGCATCATAACCAAAAAATTATTGTAAAAAGTATTAATCAATACGAAGGTTTATTGAAAACTAATAATGTTTTAATAGATAGAGAAACTAGAAAAAATAAAATTTTAAGCGACATAGATTTATTATTAAATAACAAGCAATTGAAACTAAAACAAGATAACACATTATTGGATGAAATTACAGGTTTAGTAGAGTTTCCAAATGTTATGCTTGGAACTATAGACAATGAATTCATGAGTTTGCCTCCAGAAGTTCTTTCCACAGCAATGAGGGTGCATCAAAAATATTTTACTATATTTGATGATAAGAAAAAATTAGCCCCAAAATTCATATTTGTATCCAATGCTCTTCCAGAAAAAAATAGAAATATTAGAATAACAGAAGGAAATCAAAGAGTATTAAGAGCTAGGTTATCGGATGCTAGTTTTTTTTGGAAGGTTGATACTTCTAACTCATTAGATCATTTCAATAAAAAATTAAAAAAAGTTTTGTTTTATGATGGCCTTGGATCTATTTTTGACAAAACTATACGACTGGCAAAAATTTCTGATTTTTTTGCATCTTTTTTTAATTTAGACCCTTCTTTAGCAAAAGAAGCTGCTCTTTTGTCAAAAGCTGATCTAGCGTCTGAAATGGTTGGTGAGTTTCCAGAACTTCAAGGAGTTATGGGAGGATATTATTCAAAAATAAATGGTGCCACTTCTGACGTTTCAATTGCAATTTCTGAGCACTACAAGCCCAAAGGCTTGTCTGATGAACTTCCTAAGTCAAATTTAGGAGCAATGTTATCAGTGATTGACAACATTGATACATTGACAGGTTTTTTTGTAATAAATAAGAAGCCAACCGGTTCTAAAGATCCATTCGCCCTTAGGAGGTCTGGATTTTCAATAGTTAAAATTTTGATTAAATTTAAAGTTAACATTTCAATTTCTGATCTTTTTACTGAACCTTTGAAAATTTTCGATAATTCATCTGAAATAATTCAAGATGAATTATATGCATTTATAATAGACAAATTGATCTATATACTTAAAAAAGAAGATTTTGGAGATGATATAATTAAATCAATTATTGACTTGCCAGATTTATATAAAATACCATTTCAAGTATTATATAAAAGAATACAAAGTATAAAAACTATAGATAAAACAGAAGAGTTTAAATTTTTCTTATCTAATTTTAAAAGGTTAAATAACATTATTAAAATTAATGAACTGCCAGAAGGATCAGAACTTTATGTTGATGAAAGTCTGTTTGAAGGTTCTGAAGAGGAAGATATTTTTAATATTAGTAATCATTTAAGGCTTGAATTTGCTAAAAACAAATATCAGTTAGATAAACAAGAAGCCATCTTAAATGAAATTACAAAAACTATCTTTAATTAATATATTTTTTGAAAATATTATAGTCAATCATGAGAAAAATATCATAAAAAATAATAGATTGAAATTGTTGATGGGATTAAAAAACATAATAGTACAATACACAAACTTTAGTGTATTAGAAGACTAGTCCGTCTTTACTCCTAGTCCAGAGAAACGTTTGTTAAAACGCGCAACTTGTCCACCTGAGTCCAGAATTCTATGTTGACCTGTCCATGCTGGATGTGATTTTGGGTCAATATCCAGCTTGATAGTTTCACCTGCCTTGCCCATAGTAGAACGAGTTTTGTATTCGGTTCCATCTGTCATTACAACAGTAATTTCGTGATAATCTGGGTGGATGTCTTTTTTCATTTTAAACTCTAAAAATTTTATATATTAATATTTTAAGACTTTTACAATTAATAATAGCTAAATACAAGTTTATTTATTTAATAAGCTTTAAGCGTTGAAGGAATTTTTTTTCAAATTTCCAAAAATAATTAAATTGTCCAAACAATGTGGCTATTATCATTAACATTATTTGATAAATAGGAATTATTATTATGATTCTTACTAATAAGTATAAAGGATAGAAAGTTATTAGGCTATCTAAGTTGATTACAGATAAAATAGGAGATGAGACAAATAATGAACTAGATCCACTTAAAGCAAAAATTATAAAAATAATCAACAGATGTTTGTTTGATTTAGCGTTGAACCGCTTAACTAGGTTGTTTAACAATTTTATCTCTAATCATTTTAATTTTGTACTTTGAGTGATTTTCATTTCGATACGACGATTTTTTGTTCGCGCGGCAACCAAATTTCTATTATCAATTGGTTGGAAACTACCATACCCTGATGCAGATAGTCTATTTGGTTTAATACCTTGTTTAATCAAAAACCTTAAAACAGATAAAGCTCTTTTTGTTGAGAGCTCCCAATTATCCTTATAACTTTGCCCTGGTTTTACTGGTAAATTATCAGTGTGTCCATCTATCTGAAGGATCCAATCAATATCTATAGGTAATGATTTTTCTATTTCCATTAAAGTCGAAGCAAGCTTAATCATTTCTAACTTACCTTTTTCTCCTAATTCATCTGATCCTAATGTAAAAAGCACCTCAGATTGAAAAACAAATCTATCTCCTACTATTCTTATTTCCTTACGCCCTTTGATAAGAGCTTTTACTCTCCCAAAAAAATCTGATTTGAACTTTTGTAGTTCTTCTACTCTTCTAGCCAAGGCTGAATTCACATCTTTTCCTAAACTAATTACTTTAACTTTTTCTTTTTTATCTTTGGCTTTGTAAGCAGAAAGTAATGTTTGTAATTGAGACAATTTATTTCTTAACTTCAAAGAAGCAGAAATTAAGATTTCTATTTCTTCCTGGCTTGCTCTGATTTTGTTTTGTTTATCAATTATTTGACTGTCCTTGACTTTATTATCCTTTGTAAGTTGCACTAGAGTGTTTTTATCATCTAAAGCATCTTGATTTTTTTGATTAATAATATCTTTTAATTTACCAATTTCAATTTGGGTCATTGATATTATATTATCCTTACCTGCAATTTCTTCTATGTATTGTGATGTTATTATTTTTTTTTCATCTAAGTCAGTTTTCAGATTAATTATTTTAGATTCCAGTATTGATAATTGTGAAGTCAATTCAGTGGTAGCTTCTCTTTCAATTGAGAGTAATTCACTTAATTCAGTCAGATTGTTCTTCAATTGAACTAAAGCTTCATCTTGACCGCTCATTTTTTGTGAAAGGAAAAATTGGGATAAAACAAAAATCATTAAAACGAATATTATTACCATCAATAGACTAGAAAGAGCATCTACAAATCCAGGCCAGGTATAATCTAGATTTCTTCGTCTTGTTTTATTAAGTATCATTATTGATCTCTATTTTATATTTTAATACTTATCCATTATGCTTATTTGACTTTTTTATTTTCTAAAAGTTGTTTTGAAATAGCTCTTAATTCTAAAGTCAAGTTTGACTGTAATTCTGATAATTTATCTGTATTTTGATCTCCTAAATTTTTTAAAATTGAAGAAATTTTTATTAAATGATCTTTAACATTTTTGTCGTCATCAAGTTTTTCAACGAGCCTATTTAGAACAATTGTTAATTCGCTAATATTCTCTGTGATTCTAATTTTTTCATTTTCATTTTGATTAGCTCTTTTTGCAACATATGCAAGGTTTTCAATAGCAGATTCGCTTAAACCATTATTTCCTGGTTCACTTGTAGTAAAAATAGCCATTTGTGATAACCAATCTTCTAATTCGTTAAAAAATCGGTTGCTAGCTTGTCCTACCTGAAGGTCTAAAAAGCCTAGTATTAAAGATCCAGCTAATCCAAATAAAGATGAGGAGAAAGCAGTAGACATACCATCGAGTGGAGCACTTAAACCTTTTTGAATGTCCATAAATAAAGCATTACCATCTTTTGATAAGTTGTTGATATTAAAATCTATAGTATTAATAACTCCCGATACAGAAGAGATAGTTTGCAAAAGTCCCCAAAAAGTACCTAATAATCCAAGAAAAACTAAAAGGCCAATCATATATCTCAAAATTTCTCTACTCTCGTCCAGTCTTGATGAAACTCCATCTAAAATGGTACTTAAGGAGTTAGCAGATAAAGATGGATTGTCAGTTCTAGTTTCAGATAATACTGCTGCAACTGGGGCTAGAAGTATTGGTTTTATTTTCAACACAATATTAGCGGGCATTAAGTTATCTTTTCTCTTTATAAACTTAAGCCATTTTGATTCTCTACTTAACCTGAATGTTTGACGAAATGAAAAAATTATTCCTAATATTAATGTACTTATAATTACTCCGTTAAGCGCAGCATTTCCTTCAAATGCTAGCTTTAGAGGATCAAAAAGAAAAAATATTAGGATAGCTACAACTATAAGTAAGAATAACATTCTAAAAGCGTATTTATTTGGATTTGTCATACAATAACCCCTGTTACATTTTACTTTGAAACATTAAAACATGACTTTTTCATGACACCAAATTTTAATTTTCATATAAGCATCATTTTTTTAAGTTATTGATTTTCTTTAATAACTCTTTGTGTATCACAGGATTAGCGCCGATATGAAAGTCGTTCGGGGCCCTGTAAGCATTGATATACTTTAGATTAGAAATGTATCCACCTGCCTCTTTGATTAGAAGTTCCCCACATGCAATTTGGTTTTTATTTAAATTAGTTGTGAAAAGGCAATCAATCTTTCCTGACGCAAGCCAAGCGTAATTTAGAGCTGAAGAGCCAAATTCTCGAGTGACTGATGAGTTTTGTAAAGCTAATTCTTTCATTATTCTAATGTCATCTATAGCGGTTGAATTATAATTTAAGTTTTGATCATTATAAATAGAAAAGATACAATTATTAATAGACTTTCTATTAGATACTCTTATCCTTCGGTCATTTTGAAATGACCCTTTTCCCTTTTCTGCAAAATATATTTCATCTCTAAGAGGGTCTAAAATAACAGTACATATTATTTCATTATTATATTCAACTGCAATCGATATAGAAAAGTAGGGGAAGGCGTGGGAAAAGTTTGTTTTGCCATTCAAAGTATCAATTATCCAGTAATATTTATTTTCTGAAGTTTCTTCCTCTGTTTTAGCTTTAAATTGCCAGTCTGGACGAGCTTTAGTTAAATCTTCTATTAAGCTACGTTCAATTTTATTTTCTGTGTTGGCTACAAAACGAGCAATTGAGGTTGGAGAAACTTGTAAATTTTCTATTTCCCCAAAATCTCTGAGCATATTACGTGTTACTTTATTTAAAGATTGAAAGATTATATTTAAAAGTGGTGATTTATTACCCATCTTCTCTCCAAAATTAATAACGATATTTATAGAATTATTTTATGTCTTAGCTTTTTCTATATAAGAACTATCAGAGGGTCTAACCACTATTTTTGAACCAACTTCAATGTGTCCAGGAACCATAACTTTCACGTTATTATTTAAAATAGCTGGTTTAAACGAAGAAGAAACAGTCTGTCCTTTAATAACGGCTTCAGTTTCTACTACTTCTAAAACACAACTATCAGGCATATTAACTGAAACAGGTTCCTCATTATAAATATTTATCATGACCATCATGCCATCCTGTAAATAAGATGCTTGTTCACCAATCATATTTTCATCAATGTTTATTTGATCAAAAGTATTATTATTCATGAAAACAAGATTATTATTCTCTTTATATAAAAAAACATGAGGGACTTCTTCTAATATTACCCTTTCAATATTTTCAGACGACCTAAAACGTTCATTTAGTTTAGTCCCATCTTTTAAATTTCTAAGTTCTATTTGAGCAAAGGCACCACCTTTCCCAGGTTTAACATGGCTAGTCTTTACTGCTACCCATAACCCATTTTTGTGTTCAATTACATTTCCTGGTTTAATAGTATTTCCGTTAACCTTCAAATTATCTACCTCTATAAATATCGGTAACTTCGCTTAGCAAACTCAAAGCTTCGTTATATGGTCGTTGAAATGAATTTCTACCAATGATAGAGCCGGTTGCGCCACCTTCATATAACCCTCTTATTTCGTTTAGAAAAGAGGTCTTATCTTTTGAGTTTCCTCCTGAGAAAACGACTAGCCTTCTTCCTTGAAAACAAGATTGGACAACATGTTTAATTCTATTACTGAGAGTATCTATATCTATATTCTCAGAAAGATAGACTTTTTTAGCCTCCTCAAGTTCAATGTGAGCTGTTGGAGGTTTTACCTTTATAATATGCGCTCCAACTAAAGCGGCCATGTGAGCGGCATAAGCAACAATATCAATTGCAGTCTCACCTTCTTTACTTATATCTCCACCTCTAGGGTAGCTCCAAACTACAACTGCAAGCCCAGCATTTTTTGCTTCTAAAGCCATGTCTTGAATATCTGAAATCATGTCTAATGCTGCATCAGATCCTGGATAGATAGTAAAGCCAATAGCAGAACAACCTAACCTGATAGCTTCGTTAACCGAGCCAGTTATTGCTTGTGATGGAGAATATTTTTCTCTAGATAGAGAATTTGAACTATTTACCTTCATTATAAGTGGAATTTGGCCAGCAAATGTATCTGCGCCAGCTTCTAACATTCCCAAAGGAGCGGCAAAAGCAGATAATCCAGCATTAATTGCTAACTTAAAATGATAGTGAGGATCATAACCGTCCTCATTCTTTGCAAAAGAACGGGCTGGTCCATGTTCAAACCCTTGATCAACTGGAAGAATTATTAATTTACCAGTACCTGCTAGTTTTCCAGACATAAGAATTCTTGCTAAATTTGATTTAACTCCAGGACTGTCGCTTTCATAATTACTTAGTATGGACTTAATATTTTTAGTAAACTTCATGCTTGTAAAACCTATTTCATATTTGAAATTAATTATTATAGTAATTATATCTTTAAATTAAAAATTTATAAATACTAAAAACTTATATATATATATTAATATTGAAGTGTAAGACAATTTATTTATTATTAAATTAACTTAATTTTAAAGAGATGTTAGGTCATGAACGATCGAGATAAACTTTTTTTAGATTTTAAAAGTATAAAAAACGTTCAAAATGCATTTGAAGATAGCATGAAGCGTTTAGAGAAAAGTATTGCTGAAAGCATAACTAATAAACAAAAATTGGAAACTATTAAAAATGACATGCTTAATGCTAATAAAAAATTTAATGAGGCTAAAGAATGTTTGGATAAATTAAAATCAAAATTAAAAAGTACTAAATAGTAATTTGAACTCGTTAAATTAGAGTATTATATGTCAAATAAAGTAACAATTAGAGTAAATATTAATAATACCATTTATCCTGTTACATGTGAAATGGGTGAAGAAGACAAACTTATTAATGCTTCAAATCAAGTTAACAAAGCGATTGAGGAACTTTCTAGTATATCAAGTGGGATAAGTGAAACTAGATTATTAGCAATGACTTCATTAGTTTTAGCAGATAAATTAAATGAAAAGGTTGATGTTATCAGTAACGAAGCGACCAACTCAGACGATAAACATTTACCCCATATACGTGAACTTCTGGATTGGCTAACAAAATCTACTGAAAGAATGAATAAGGTTGCAAAGTTATTAGAAAGCAAATAAATTATAATTTCGAAAGCTGAGCTGTTTGTTAGGAACTTTAATCCTTGGGGCCATAAGTATTCTTAGGGAGCCGTCACTGTTTTAGCCGAGGTTAAAGTAAATGGTGCCCACCTGTTTAACAGGCAACATAGGATAACTTGTCCGACGATTGTTTGGCTTTCGTGATTTGTTCCAGAGTAATTTAAATGAAAAATAATCTTAGAATTATTGCTAAACGAAAAAGAAAATTAATTTCTCTAGACACTGAAGATAAAAATACTTTTTTAAAAAATATTAATTCTTGTTTGGATAGAGTTTTTTCGATTGAAAATACTATAAGGGAAGTTGGTTTATATTATCCTATTTCTAATGAAATTTCTCCTTTGGTGTTTATTGAATATTTTAAGGATAACAACATAACTACTGCTCTACCTGTTGTTGGTAGTAACAGTAATTCAATGGTTTTTAAAAAATGGCTCATAAAAGAGAAACTACAAAAAAGTCATTTAGGAACCTATGAACCATTTCGAACAAATAAAACTATTTTTCCCCAGATTATTGTTGTTCCTATGTTAATGTTTGACAGAAAATTAAATAGACTTGGATATGGAGCAGGTTATTATGATAAATCAATATCAACCCTAAAAAGATATTTTGATAAAAAACAGAAAAATTTTATTACAATTGGCCTTGCTTATAGTGAACAAGAAACTAAAACTATACCATATGAAAGCCATGACCAGAGGTTAGATTTCATAGTAACGGAAAAAGAAATACTATCAAAAGTAAATTAAAATTAACTTAAAAAAGAAGATGTTCATGAAAGTCCTGTTTATTGGTGATATTGTTGGAAGAAGAGCAAGAAACTATGCTCAAGAAAAAATTGTAGAACTTAAAACAAAGTTAAAATTAGATGCAATAATAGTAAATGTTGAGAATTCAGCGGGAGGATTTGGCGTCACGCCTTCAATTTGTGATGATTTTTTTCGTGCAGGAGCTGATGTATTAACTACTGGAAACCATATTTGGGATAAAAGAGAAATAATATCATATATAACAAAAAATGATAGATTACTTCGCCCATTAAATATGATCGAAGGCACTCCAGGTTTAGGGATGACTACTGTAGATTTGGATGCAGGAAAAATTGGAGTTGCAAATATAATGACTAATTTGTTTATGCAAAAAACTGATAATGTCTTTGATAAAATCCCTGATATCTTAGAAAATCTAAAGTTAAAAAAGAATGTAGATTTTTCTCTAGTGGATATTCATGGAGAAGCATCTTCTGAAAAGATGGCTTTAGGCAACGCTCTTGACGGCAAGGTAACTGCAGTTGTTGGGACACACACACACGTGCCAACTGCAGATTATCAGATCTTAGAAAATGGTACTGCTTATATTACTGATGTAGGTATGAGTGGTGATTATAACTCCATAATAGGGATGAATAAGAAAGATGCATTAAATAGATTTCTATTTCCTCAAAATAAAAAATCAAGACTTGAAGTTTCTAATGGTGAACCTACTTTATGCGGCGTTATAATAGAGAGTGATATTAGTGGTTTAAGTAAATCAATCAAACCTCTAAGAATAGGAGGAAGATTAGAGCAAACTAATTTAGAATAAATTAATAAAAATATATTAGGAGAAATGTATATGGCTGGTCACTCAAAATTTAAAAATATAATGCATCGTAAAGGAGCACAAGACGCCAGAAGAGCCAAAAAATTTGCCCGTTTGACAAAAGAATTACAAGTTGCTGTAAGAGGTGGCACAGATCCATCAAGTAATCCCAGATTAAGGTCAGCTTTATCAGCTTGTAGAGCAGTAAATATGCCTAAGGATAATATTGAAAGAGTGATAAAAAAAGCTGAATCTGGAGAAAATGTAAATTTAGAAGAAATTAGATATGAGGGATATGCTCCTGGAGGGATTGCATTAATTGTGGATGCTGTTACTGATAATCGTAACAGAACTGCATCTGAAGTCAGATCTTCTTTTACAAAATATGGTGGTAATTTAGGTGAAACTGGCTCTGTATCTTTCATGTTTAATAATGTAGGTCATATTTTATATCAAAAAGATATTAAAAATGATGATGAAATCTTAGAAATAGCAATTGAAGTTGGTGCTGATGACGTTATTTCCGACGAAATGAGCCATGAAATAATTACCTCTTTAAATGAATTTAATAATGTTAGGGATAAGTTGGAAAACCTACTTGGCTCTCCTGAACAAGCTGAAATAATTTGGCAACCTGAGAATTATATTAAGGTTGATGACGAAAAAAGAGCTACCTCAATATTAAAGCTTTTAGATACACTTGATAATTGTGAAGATGTTCAGGGTGTTTATGGTAATTTTGATATTAGCGAAGAAATCATAAATAAAGTCAATATTTAAGGAAGTTCTTAGTTTGCGTATTATTGGTATAGATCCTGGATTAAGGCATACTGGATGGGGAATTGTTGAATTCAAAAATAATAAATTAATTTATATTGGTGACGGCACTATATCACCCTCAACATCTATTTCAGATGGTAAAAGATTATTTTTTATTAAAAGTCAATTATCACAAATAATTTCAAAATATAGTCCAAACAAATCAGCAATAGAACAGATTTTTGTAGGTTTTGGAGCTGGGTCTAGTTTGAAGCTGGGAATGGCAAGGGGTGTATCTATGTCAGTTTTAGCAGAATCAGGATTGGACATAACAGAAATTCCTCCAAAATTAGTAAAAAAAACAATTACGGGTTATGGCTCAGCTTCAAAACAACAAATCACATCAATGATTGAAAAATTATTGTCTGTTTTACCTAAGAATGAAGATAGCGCAGATGCATTGGCAATTGCAATTTCAGCGCATCATATTGGTGATGATTATACGGCTTCAAATTTACAACAAGCAAATAATAGTTTAGATATAGCTATTGCAAAGGCTTTATTAAAAGAAAAAAAGAAATAATAATTAAAGGATCATAAAATTTCAAATGATAGCATCTTTGAAAGGCACATTAACATCAATAGGTAAATCTGACATTATTTTAGAGGTTAATGATGTAGGGTATTTTTTAAATGTTTCATCAAAATTAATTTCATCCTTAGGTGACTTAGGTTCAAATTTATTTTTGTACACTGATTTGCAGATCAAAGATGATAAAATTATAATGTATGGCTTTGCAACGTTTAAGGATCAAAATTTTTTTAAATTACTTCAATCTGTTCAAGGTGTTGGCCCAAGAGCCGCTCTTTCTATTTTATCAACTCTAAATGTTGATGAAATTATTTTAGCAATCTCTTCTGGTGATAAAGCAATGATTGCTAGGGCTGACGGAGTTGGCCCTAAGGTTGCTGGAAGAATAACTACTGAATTGTTAGATAAAATTTCAACTTTTAATACTAATAAATCTCAAGAAATTATTAATAACCAAAAATCAGATAAATTAGTGAAACAGTTGGATCTAGAAAACAATAACAATCAGGATGATTATGAAAATATAGTGGAGGATATTATTTCAGCACTAGTAAACCTAGGGTTTGGAAGGAGTGAAGTTTTCACAGTTGTGATGAAAATTAAAAAAGATTTTAGTATTAATAAAAAAAATAAAGAATTTACAGTTAATAATATTGTACCTTTAGCTCTCAAAGAATTATCAAGGTGAACCAAATGAAGGATGAAGACCAAACTGATAATAGGCTAATTGATTCTGAAATAATTCAGAAAGATGAGAGTTCTGAATTAAGCTTAAGGCCTCAAAAACTCTCCGAATTTATAGGGCAGCCACAAGTTCAAAAAAATTTATCTACTTTTATTTCTGCTGCTGGTCATAGAGAAGAAGCAATGGACCATAGTTTGTTATTTGGTCCTCCGGGCCTTGGAAAAACTACTCTTGCACAAATAATATCTCATGAATTAGGTGTTGGTTTTAGATCAACTTCGGGACCAATTATAAATAAAGCTGGAGATCTAGCGGCTTTATTAACAAACCTTCAGCCAAAAGATGTATTATTTATTGATGAAATTCATCGTCTTTCGCCTAATATAGAAGAGATATTGTATCCTGCTATGGAAGACTTTCAGTTGGATTTAATAATTGGTGAAGGTCCATCAGCAAGAACTATTAAAATTGATTTGCCTCCATTTACTTTGGTAGGAGCAACGACTCGGTCTGGATTATTAACTACACCATTAAGGGATAGATTTGGCATTCAAATTAGAATGGAGTTTTACAATTCAACAGATTTAGTAAAGATTTTACTCAAGTTAGCCACAAAATTAAAAGTAAATCTAAATAGGGATGGAGCTTATGAAATCGCAAAAAGATCAAGAGGAACACCAAGAGTTGCAGGTAGATTGTTAAGGCGTGTAAGAGATATATTATATGTTTCTGAAGACGACATTATTGATTATAAGTTTGCAGATAAAGCTCTAGCTCAGTTGGACGTGGATAAATCTGGATTAGACGCCATTGATAGAAAGTATTTGAATGTTATAATAGAAAAATATCAAGGTGGTCCTGTAGGTTTAGACACACTGTCAGCTGTTTTATCTGAACAAAAAGATATGATTGAAGAAGTAATTGAGCCTTATTTATTACAACGTGGTTTGATACAGAGATCATCAAGGGGTAGATTTATATCTGCTTCGGGGTGGAGACACCTAGGCTTTGAACCTCCTTCAAAAGCAGAAGAACAAGCTGACATGATGAATACACCTAATAAAATATAATTTTTTGAAACTTAATGAATAATAATTTTGAAAATTTAGATGGATCTATTACAGGTGATAAACACTTTTATAGACTAAGAGTGTTTTATGAAGATACTGACTCTGGCCAAATTGTTTATCATACTAACTATTTAAAATACTTTGAAAGAGCCCGTTCTTCTTTATTAAATTTGTTAAAAATTGATCAATTAAATTTAAAAAAAGAATTTGATATAATCTTAGTAGTTAAAAAAGCAGATGTTAATTGGTATAAGTCTGCAAAGTTGAATGATAAGCTTGTAATAGAAACTTGCCTTAAATATGCCAAAAACTCCAGTATAACTCTTAATCAAGTTGCATTTAAATATGACAGCAATAATCATGAACATGAGTTGTTGGTTTCAGGCGTTATACAAATAGTTGCTATTAACAGTCAAAATAAAGTAAGAAGAATGAATACGATATTAAATCATAAATTTTTTCAAAATAAATCATAAAGATAAATAAAAGGTTTGAATTATGGCTAATGAAGTGCAGGCCCCACAAGTTGATATAGAAAAAATTTCAGAAGGTCATGATCTATCATTGTTGGGATTGATTGCAGACGCTGATATTTTTGTCCAATTAATAATGTTTTTGCTAGTAATAGCTTCAATTTGGTGTTGGACCATAATTATTAATAAATCGAAGATGATTAGAAAAGAAAAAAAAATATCTGCAAACTTTGAAGTTAACTTTATAAATGAAGATGTAGATGATGATGAATTATTTGATTTTTATAAAAGTGAGATAAAAGATCATAATCAGCTAAATGCTCAAGTAAAAATCTTTATGCTAGGTATGGTTGAATTTAATAAAATTCATTCCAACAATTTGCTTGCAAGAGATAAATACAAAATAAAAGAACTTTTTCAAAGAATCGAAACAGTATTACAAATAGAAATTGCTAAACAAGTTGAAAAATTAGAAAATGGAATGAGTTTTTTAGCCTCAATAGGTTCTGTTGGCCCATTTATTGGTTTGTTAGGAACAGTATGGGGGATAGTAAACGCCTTTCAGTCAATTGCCATTAGTAATAACACTAGTCTTGCAGTTGTAGCGCCTGGTATAGCCGAAGCATTATTTGCTACAGCTCTAGGGTTATTAGCTGCAATTCCTGCGGTTGCCGCTTATAATAAATTTTCAAATGATTTAGATAAAATTACTAGTAATTTAGAATATTTTTCAATTGAGTTTTTATCAAAAAAACTTAATGAGATGGAAAAAAAACATAATGTCTAATCGAATGCTTTTAAAAGGTTTACGCAAAAAAAATAAATCAATTAATCAGATTAACGTTACGCCATTTGTTGATGTGATGCTTGTATTGTTAATTGTGTTTATGATTACTGCGCCTCTTCTAACAGTAGGAGTGTCAGTTGATCTTCCAAAAACTAAAGCTGCTCAGCTAAATCAAAAGGGTGACCCAATTGTAGTTAGTATAAAAAAAACTGGGGATTTATATCTGCAGGAAAGAGTGATTGACACAGTTCAGTTATTGCCTCGTCTTAAGGCTATCTCTGCTGGAAATAAAAATCTTAGAATATATGTAAGAGGTGATAAAGATGTCCCATATGGTATAGTTTTAGAAACTATTGCAAAAATTAAAAGCTCTGGTTTTAAGAAGGTAGCACTAGTCGCGAAGTTAAAAGAAAGTTGAGGCGATGGTTAAGTCAACTTTTATTTCAATAGGGCTTCATGTTTTTTTTATATTAGTTGCCTATTACGGCTTGCCCTCATTTAAAGTTAAAGAACCTCTTGAACAACCTATTGATATTGTAGAAGATACTCTTATAAGCTCTAAAACTGTTCTTAAACTCGGAAATCCTAATAAAGAAGTTAAAAAAATAAAAAAAGATATAGTCAAAGAGGATAAAGTTAAAAAAACACCTCCTCCACCTCCTCCATTACCTAGTAAAAAAATAATTGCTAAAAAAAACATAGAATTGAAAAAGAAAAAAAAACTTAAAGAAATGGCTGAAATAATTAAGAAAAAGCCAAAGTCTAAAATTGAGAAAAATAAAAAAGTTTCTGTACCAAAAGTAAAAACCAGGCCTAAAGAAATAAAGCAAAAGCAAAAAAAACTTTTAGCTAGGGGAATATTAAAAACACTTACAAAACCTCAGCCAATTATAAATAAAGATAAGATTAATAAATCACAAAATAATAATAAAAATGTTTTGAATAAATTAAAACAAATAGTAGGAAACACATCTAAAAGATCTTTGGAAACAGAGGCTAAACTTACTCAAACCGAGATAGATAAACTCAGGAATTATATCAGTAAATGCTGGGAAACCTCAATTGGTGCAAGTGAAGTGAAAATTATCATTCCTTTGAAAATAAGTGCCAATATGGATGGGTCAGTTAATAGTGTAGAAATTGATGATCAATCTCGTTATGTTAAGGATACTTTTTATAGAGCAACAGCAGATTCTGCAAGAAGAGCAGTCCTTGACTGTTCGCCTTTACCCTTGCCTAAAAATAAAGCAGCTCAATTTAAAAGCTTCTTTTTTGACTTTGATACCTCATTTATATATAGATATTAGGTGTTTTTTTTTGGCTTGCCATAATCATGCCTTATAAAAGTAATTAATAATATAATATTGAATTTTAGATGAGATTTATTTTGAATAAAAACTTAAAATCCTTAGTTCTTAAAATTTTAATTTTAGTTTCTTCTTTGTTAATCAATCAGGCTTTGGCCCAGGATTTAAGAATAAAAATTAGTTCAGGACAGGTGGAGCCGCTGCCAATTGCTATTGCAGACTTTACTGGACAAGAGGGCAAAGCAAATGAAATAGGACGAAAAATTTCTGAGGTTATCTCGAATAATTTAGTTGGATCTGGGCAATTTAAAGCACTTGAAAGTGCTGCTTTTATAGCTCCTCCTACGAGCCCATCAGTAAGACCTAATTTTACAGACTGGTCTCCACTAGGTGTAAAGGCCTTAATTACTGGCTCAGTAAAAAATATAAACAACCAACAGGTAGAAGTAGAATTTAGGCTTTGGGATGTTGTTGCTCAAACTGATCTCATAGGCTTAAGATTGATTGTTGACTCAAAAGCGTGGAGGAGAGTGGCTCATATAATCTCAGATGAAATTTTTCAAAGATTATCAGGAGATAGTGGTTATTTTGATACAAGAATAGTTTATGTTGCAGAATCTGGTCCGCAAAATAAACGTTTAAAAAGACTTGCCATAATGGACCAAGATGGTGAAAATCATCAATATTTAACAGATGGTAGCTTCTTGGTGTTAACACCGAGATTTTCTCCTACAACTCAAGAGATTACCTATTTAGCTTATTTTAAAAATGAACCTAGAGTTTATATTTTTAATCTAGAAACAGGTCAGCAAGAATTGTTGGGATCCTTCCCTGGAATGACATTCGCTCCAAGATTTTCTCCATCAGGTGACAAAATTATAATGAGTCTAGCGACAAAAGGTATAACAGATATTTATACTATGAATTTAAATAATCAAAAAGTTACAAGATTGACAAATAATAGTTCAATTGATACGTCACCTAGTTTCTCACCTGATGGGAAACGCGTTATTTTTAACTCAGACCGAGGTGGTTCGCAGCAAATTTATATTATGGATTCTAAAGGTAATGATGTTAAGAGAATATCTTTTGGAAAAGGTAGGTATGCAACGCCGGTTTGGGCTCCAAAAGGAGATTTAATAGCATTTACTAAAATGCTAAAAAACAAATTTTACATAGGTGTTATGTCACAAGATGGTTCTAATGAAAGATTGTTAGCAGAAGGTTATTTAGTGGAGGGACCAACCTGGGCTCCAAATGGAAGGGTGTTGATGTATTTTAAGCAAGATGCACCTATTGATGATGGAAAGAGTGCTAGTGTAAACTTATATAAAATTGATATTACTGGTTTCAGAGAAACAAGAATTATTACGCCTAGTGATGGCTCGGACCCAGCTTGGTCACCTTTATTGCCGAATTAAAAGTTAGAGTTTTCTAAAAAAGTTGAATTTTAAAATAAATTAAGTTAATGTCAAAAAAATTATGTTATTCAAATATTGATCAACTGTTTAGTTTTAAGGAGAGTATAATGAAAATGAAAATTATTGCTATCATAGGTGCTGTATCTTTGCTTTCAGCTTGTGAAACAGCGTCTCAAAAGGTGGTTACAGGTTCCAATTCTGGATCTGCTTCTAGCTCAGTTGATAAAAAGAATAGTTTGTTTTCTCAAGCTAAACAAACAGCTGCTGATAAATTAATTGCAGTAGGTGATAGAGTTTTATTTGATTATGACTCTTCTAAGTTAGACTCAAGTGCAAAAATACTTCTTGATGCACAATCTAGGTTTTTAAGAGCCAACTCTGACTTAAACTTTATAGTAGAAGGTCACTGTGACGAACGAGGTACTCGTGAGTATAACTTAGCCTTAGGTGAACAAAGGGCAACGGCAGTAAGGGATTATCTAGTTATTCAAGGGATTGACCCTGATAGAATTAAAGTTATTTCCTATGGAAAAGAAAAGCCAGCCGTTGTCGGTTCAAATAGTATGGCTTGGTCTAAAAACAGACGTGCTGTTACTATTATAAATTAATATTAATAAATCTTTATTAATATTTCTTTCCATATTTTTATGTGATGATGATTTTTTTAATTTCATGGACTAATAGTAATGTTTAAGCATTTTAGAAATACTTTGTTATTCACCCTACTATTTGCTGGGCCAGTCATGGCTCAATCGATTGAAGGTCTGAAGGATATTGTTTCCATTCAACAAGAAAAAATATTGAGAATGGAAGATAATATTAAAAAATTAGTTGGGTCTCTAGAGCAACAATCAAATTTTGGTACACAAAATAAAAATCTGAAAGTTTTAGAAAATCAGGTGAATGAATTGAGTTCTAATATCAGGCAATTAGAAAATAATATTAAAAACATTACAAACTTGTCATATAATTTAGACTTTGCACTAAAAAGAATAGAGCGTCATTTGGAATTGAAAGCTATTCAAGATGATAATGTTAAAGAGATAAATGACTTTAAATCTGAAGTTAAACCAACTTATCAAAAACAAAAAATTGAAAATATCAAAAAGAAAAGTTTGAACGGAAAAACAGATGGTGTTTTAGGCTTTATTAAAGAAGCTCCTGATACAGATGCTGAAAATCAAAAAAAAGTTGTTGATAATAATGATGCTTTAAAATCACCTAAACGGACGGCTGAAGAAAGTTATAATTATGCTTTAGATTTAGCTAGGCAACTTGATTTTGAAAATGCCGAGAAAGCTTTCAAAGAATTTCTGATTAAATATAAAAATAATAAGCTACAGGCGGATGCTCAATATTGGTTAGGTAGAGTTTATTTTGCTCAAAAAAAATATGAGGAAGCGGCCATTGCTATGGCAGAATTTAACAGTATTTTTCCTAATGACCCACGTTTTCAAGAGACGACGCTGCTTATTGCTGAAGCTGCAGTTAATTTTGCACCTAAAAATCAATTGTGTGATATTCTGAATCAATCATTAGAATTTATGGTTAACCCATCAGAAAAATTTGTTAAAAGGATAAATTCTTTAAAGAATGAAAAAAAATGCTCTGCTGAATGATAGAAAATTTTAATGATAATTTCAGAGAGATATGTTTAAATTTAAAGATTGATAAAAGAAGGTTTATCCTTGGTTTATCTGGTGGAATAGACTCAATGGCTTTGTTAAGCCTTCTTAAACACTTCATAGTATCTAATAAAAATTTAAAAATTGAAGTTTTTCCAGTAATAATTGACCATGATTTAAGATTAAACTCTTCAAATGAAGCTAAAGCTGTTCAAAACATAGCTTTAAGTCTTGGATTTAACACAATTATAAAAAAAATTATTACCAAAAAACCTAATGGTAATATTCAAAATTGGGCAAGAAAAGAAAGAAGAAGAATACTGTGCGATATAGCTTTTGAGTTTTCAGCTAATTTAATTTTAGGTCATCATTCAGATGATTTGGTAGAAACTATATTTATGAGATCTGTTAAAGGTTCAGGTATTGAAGGTCTTAGAGGTATGCAAGATAGAATGATTTGGAATGATACTTTAATTCTAAGACCGTTGATATTTTTTAAAAAACGTCAGATAATAAATTATGTAAATAGTAATAATGTTATCTTTTTTGAAGATCAATCCAATTTTTTGTTAAAATTCGAGAGAACTAGGGTTAGAGAAACATTAAAGAGAATTAGTGTGAGCAACTGGCCTTCTATATCAAATGATATAATAAAATTTAGTTTACTTAATAAACAGCTTTTATTAAAAATTAATAAAATTTTTAGTAAATGGGTTCATAATAATATATTGATTGATAATAGGGGAGCAATAAGGGTTGATTTTAAGAATTTACAAAATATTTTTGAAAAATCTAATTTATTTACTATTAGCATTTTTGGTAGAATAATAAAAACTGTGGGAGGCAACGAATATGCGCCTAAAAGAGAAAAAACATTAAATTGTTTAAAACATATTTTTAGTCCTGTATTTAAAAATACTAATTTAGGAAACGTTAAAATATCTTTAAAGAAATCATATTTATTTTTTACTAGAGAAAATAGAAACATAAATTTTGATATAGAAATAATAAAAAATAAAAAATATATTTTTGACGGGCGATTTTTTTTAACAAGTAAATATTCTGGTAATTTAATTAGTTCAGAGTTTCATAATTTTGAAAGTGTGAAAAATAATAATCCTTTTGCAGAATGTGAAGATGATATAAATAGTACAATTCCTTTTATGTCAACTCTTGAAGGAGCGACTATCAAACCCTATTTTAATATATGTAGTGGTAAATCACATATCAAAACTAATCCTGAAGGTAAGTCTTATGAGCTTTCCCTCATTAACACTACATTTATGTAAGCGTTAAAATTTTAAAAGAACAAAAGGAAAAAAATGAATAATTTCGGAAAAAATATTGCAGTTTGGGTAATTATCTCTCTTGTATTAGTTGCAATCTTTAACGTATTCCAAGGATCATCGTCTCAGAATACTACTAATGCAATAGCGTACTCTGATTTTTTAGCAAGAGTTAATGCTGGTGAAGTAAGAGAAGTTAGTATTCAGGGTGACAAAATTTCTGGAGCATCTAGTAGTGGTGTTCCGTTTTATTCATTAATTCCTAAAGAAGAAGAATTAGCTAACAAATTGTCTGAAAAGGGAATTAAAGTTACTTCTGAGCCAATCGAAAATGGAATGCCTGGAATATTCTCTGTTTTAATATCATGGTTTCCTATGCTTCTTTTTATTGGTGTATGGATTTTCTTTATGAAACAAATGCAAGGTGGTTCAAAGGGTGCTATGGGATTTGGAAAATCTAAAGCTAAACTTTTAACAGAGCATAGAGATAAGGTTACATTTAAAGATGTGGCAGGCATAGATGAAGCTAAATCAGAGTTGGAGGAGGTAGTAGAATTTTTAAAGGATCCAGCTAAATTTCAAAAACTAGGTGGTAAAATACCAAAAGGGGTTCTACTTGTTGGCCCTCCTGGAACAGGTAAAACGCTTTTAGCTAAAGCTGTTGCGGGTGAAGCTGGTGTTCCTTTTTTTACGATTTCTGGTTCTGATTTTGTTGAAATGTTTGTGGGTGTTGGAGCGTCTAGAGTTAGAGACATGTTTGAGCAAGGAAAAAAGAATTCACCATGTATTATATTTATTGATGAAATTGATGCAATGGGTCGTCATAGAGGTGCAGGTCTTGGGGGAGGTAATGATGAAAGAGAGCAAACATTAAATCAGTTGTTAGTAGAAATGGATGGATTTGAAACTAATGAAGGTGTAATTTTAGTAGCTGCCACAAATAGACCTGATGTACTTGATCCAGCATTGTTAAGACCTGGAAGGTTTGATAGACAAGTTGTTGTTCCAAATCCTGATATGATTGGTAGAGAGAAGATTTTAAAAGTGCATATGAAAAAAGTACCTTTATCATCTGATGTAGTTACTAAAACATTAGCAAGGGGTACACCTGGTTTTTCAGGTGCTGACTTGGCAAACTTAGTTAATGAAGCTGCTTTGCTTTCTGCTAGAAAAGGTAGAAATAACGTTAGTATGATTGAATTTGAAGAAGCTAAAGATAAAGTTATGATGGGATCTGAGAGAAGGTCTATGGTTATGACGGAGGATGAAAGAAGATTAACTGCTTATCACGAGGCAGGACATGCAGTTATTGCAGTTTACTCTCCAGCAAGTGATCCGATACATAAAGCAACAATTATTCCGCGTGGAAGAGCTCTTGGAATGGTAATGAGATTACCTGAAGGTGACCGTGTTTCCATGGCAAAAGATAAGCTTTTTGCAGATTTAAGAGTAGCATGTGGTGGAAGAATAGCCGAAGAAATGATATTTGGTAAAGAAAAAGTAACTACTGGTGCCAGCTCTGATATCAGAATGGTAACAGATACAGCTAGGCGAATGGTTACTGAATGGGGTCTTTCAGAAAAATTAGGATTTCTAGCTTACGAAGCTAATGAGCAGGAAGTATTTCTTGGAAGATCAGTTTCTCAACAGAAAAATCTTTCTGATAATACAGCATCAATAGTTGATAATGAAATTAGAAGAATAGCGGACTCAGTATACTCTGATGCTGAGAAAATGTTAAAGAAATACTCTAAGCAACTAAAAAAAGTTGCAGAGGCCTTGTTAGAATATGAAACATTAGATGGAAAACAAATACAAGATTTGTGTAAAGGGCTAAAAATGTCTATAAAAAAGTCTGTAGATAATACTCCTCCTAAGGCAAAGAAGCCAAAAAAGAGAGCCGGCATACCATCCACTAATGCAAAAGGGACAATTGTTACTAACGAAATAGATAATTCTTAATTGTAGCTATTTATTATAAGGCATTAAATGAGTCTTTTGGAAAGAAATAGATATCTTTTAGCGCAGCCTTTTTCTAAAAATGTAGAGACATATGTATGTCCTATATCAAAATCAAAAAATGAAGTTTCAGATGGTTTAAAAATAGCTGGTGGGTGGCGTTTTTTTAACGAATTAAGGGTAATACAAAAAAAAGAGAATGTTTTTTCTGAATCTATAATGACGCCTTTAAAATTAATAGAAGAAGCTAAAAACGAAAGTAAAGAAGCTCTTCAAGAAGCCGAAAATGTAATTGACTCTATAACTAATAAAAGACTTTCTTTTTCAAACCTTAATATGTCTCAACCTCATATTATGGGCATAATTAATTCAACTCCAGATAGTTTTTATAAGAAAAGTCGATCAACTAACTCTAGTTTTGCTATTAAAAAATCAAATCAGATGATATCTGATGGAGCATCAATAATTGATATAGGGGGAGAATCATCAAGGCCAGGAGCTAAGAAAATATCAATTGAAGAGGAGATGCAAAGAGTTATCCCATCTATAATTGATTTTAAAAAGAATAATTTAGTTACCCAAATTTCCCTGGATACTAGGAATTTACCAACAATGAAGTTAGGCCTTGAGAGTGGAGTAAATATTATTAATGATATCTCAGGATTTGCAGACCATAATAAAATTAAGTTTGTTTCAAAATCTAATTTGCCTGTAATTATAATGCATATGCAAAATGAACCCAATAATATGCAAATTGAACCAAAATATAGTTTTGCACCTATTGATATTTATAAAATTTTATCAAAAAGAGTTAATCTATTAATCCAGATGGGAGTTAATAAATCCAATATAGTTGTAGATCCTGGAATTGGTTTTGGAAAAAATATATATCATAACTTAGAAATTTTAAGGAATGTCTCACTTTTTCACAGTTTAGGCGTACCAATTCTAATTGGATTAAGTAGAAAAACTTTTATTCACGAAGTTGTAGTAAAAGGCTATAAATATGAAGGAATTACTAAAAGGTCAATTAGTCCAACTAAAAGGTTGAGCGGCTCTCTTGCTTTTGCTATGCATGCTTATAAAAATGGAATACAAATAATAAGAACACATGATGTGTTTGAAACAAAGCAAGCAATTATTTGTCAGGAAACTATGAATTAAAAGGCCAAAATGAATAAACTCTACTTAAATAGTGATCAAAGATTATTTGGAACAGATGGCATAAGAGGAACTGTTAATGCCGGAAAGGTGACTGCTTTAACGGCAGTTAATTTAGCTATGGCAGCTGGTGAGTACTTTTATGGAAAAGCTGGAACGAAGAAATCAAGAGTTTTAATTGGGAAAGATACACGATTATCTGGATATATGCTTGAACCTGCGTTAGTTGCAGGCTTTACTAGTGTTGGTTTAGACTCAATTACTACGGGGCCTTTGCCTACTCCTGCTATTGCTCATTTAACAAGGGTTTTAAGGTGTGATTTAGGTGTTATGATATCTGCATCACATAATCCTTATGAAGATAATGGGTTGAAATTATTTGGAGCTGATGGATTTAAATTAAATGACGAAGTAGAAAATGAAATTCAATTGCGAATGGAAAAAGGACCAACTTTAGCTAAGTCGGAACTTTTAGGTAGAGCAAGAAGAATGGAAGATGCTATTGGTAGATACTCAGAATTTGTAAAACAAATACTGCCAAAGCATCAAGATTTAAATGGTATGAAAGTTGTTTTAGACTGTGCGAACGGGGCATCATACAAAGTAGGGCCAGAGGTCCTCTTTGAACTTGGTGCAGAAGCAATAGTTATTGGTGTTGAGCCTAATGGTAGAAATATAAATCTTGATTGTGGTGCGATGTTTCCTAATAAAATGGCAAATACAACTAAGTTAGAAGAAGCTGATTTAGGAATAGCTTTAGATGGTGATGCAGACCGAGTTATTTTTTCTGATGAAAATGGAGATATTATACATGGTGATCAAATAATTGCTTTGTTAGCAAAAGAAATGAAAAGAAACAAAGAGTTAAATAATGATAAGGTTGTAGGAACCTTGATGTCAAATTTAGGATTAGAAAATTTTTTAAAAAATTTAGAAATAAATCTTTATAGAACTAAAGTTGGAGATCGTTATATATTAGACGAAATGATTAAATCAAATAGTAAACTTGGAGGAGAACCGTCAGGACATATCCTACTAACTGATTTTGCAAAAACTGGTGATGGATTATTAACAGCAATTAAAGTTTTATCACTATTAAAAAAATCAGGTATGAAAGCTTCTGAATTTTTAAGACCATTCAAACTAGTTCCTCAATCATTGAAAAACCTAAAAAATATAAATAAAGAGATTTTGTCTAATGAAACTATTACTAAATTAGTTAATGAAAAACAAAAAATGTTAGGAAATAATGGGAGGATTTTGTTAAGATCTTCAGGCACAGAAGATCTGATTAGAATTATGGTTGAATCTGAGAATAAGGATCAAGTTGCAGAAGTAACTAAAGACATCGCGGATAAGATTATCGAACAAAATGATATCCTCAAAAATAAATAACTTATCAAGTACTGTTTTAGTTATTGCTGGCTCAGATCCTAGTGGTGGCGCAGGTATACAAGCTGACTTAAAAACGCTAACCAGTCTTGGTGTTTATGGTATGAGTGCGATTACAGCACTAACTGTTCAAAATACAAAAGGTGTTTCTGAAATTCATGAAGTACCAATAGATATTGTAAAAAAACAGATACAAGCATGCTTGTCAGATATAAATACTGATACGATTAAAATAGGAATGATGCATAACGCAGAACTCATTATGGGGATATATGAAGCTTTTGAAAATCAGAATGTAATTAGAAACAAATCTACTAAAATTATATTGGACCCTGTTATGGTTGCAAAAGGTGGACATAGGCTCCTTAAAATAGATGCAATAGATGCATTAAAAATATTTATTAAAAAATGTAAACCTATTCTAACTCCTAATATTCCAGAAGCAGAAATATTAACGGATACAAAAATTCAAAATATAAGCGATATGGAAAAAGCTGGTAATCTAATTCTTAAACTTGGGGCGAGCCATGTTATTTTAAAAGGTGGACATCTTGAAAGCAAAGAAATAACCGATATTTTAATAGATCATAATGGTTCCTATAAAATCCAAGCTATTAAAAGTAAAACTATGCATACACATGGGACTGGCTGTACAATGGCATCAGCATTTTCTGCAGGAATAGCAAAGTCATTTGATATTAAGGATGCTTTTGAAATGGCTCATTCTTATGTTAATAAGGCAATATTATCCGCCCCAAAATTTGGAAATGGTCATGGACCTATAAACCATTGCCATTCGATTAATGTGTTTCAATATTAAATATTTGATTGATTTTTTTATACCATTGGAAAACTTCATCTTCTTTGTCTAACAAATTGCATGAACTGCAGGTATAAACCCACTTGAAATTTCCAAAAAAAATAAAATCTTCTATTCCTGGATTAGATCCTGAAATAAAACCATTTTTTTTAATAAGTGATCTCATTGGATTAATTAAGCTTCTAAACTTTTTAATTGAATCAGAAATAACGGGTACGAATTTTGTGATAGGTCCCTTAATGCGTTCTTCTCTTGTAATAATATAATGATTTAAGTCATCACCTTCTAGAATATTAGGTATTTCATGAGCTATAATTTTGAATAGAATTGGTAAAATTTGTCTTGACGTCCAAAGGTATAAAAAGTGAGAAAAATTTTTACTTGTTTCGTTAACAAAAAGCTTTGGATTTTCATAATTTTCATCTAGCCAATTAATTATATTCCAAGAATCAGATATATGGCCGTCTTGATGTTTTAAGACTGGAACTAACTGTTGATTAGAAAACAAAATTTTATTTTTTTCAGAAAACCCAACAGCTACGGTTTCAAAGTCAATATTTTTATAAAGTAAACATAATTTTACATTCCAGCAAGGTGGGCTAAATCTGAGATCATTTTTCCCGGCCAATTCATATAATGTTATCATTAATTCAACCTATAATATTAAAAAACTTTTTTGCTTAAATTTAATAGAGTATTGACAATTTTTTTATTATCATTAAATAAAACATTGGGTCACTGTTTCCCAACAAACAGTAACATTTAGAGAGGTTAATATGACCATTCCATTAGTCAAGCCAATTCGTCCTGAGTTTTCATCTGGACCATGTGCTAAAAGGCCTGGGTGGTCTTTACAAAATCTTAATAACGCCAACTTAGGCAGATCCCACAGACACAAAATTGCAAAAAGCAAATTAGAAACAGCTATTACGTTAACAAAAGCTGTGCTTGAAATCCCTAATGATTATATTGTTGGAATTGTTCCGGGTTCTGATACAGGAGCTATTGAAATGGCGATGTGGAACTGTCTAGGGGCTAAACCTGTTGAAATATTAGTTTGGGATAGTTTTGGATCTGATTGGGCGAATGATATCAAATCTCAACTAAAAATTAGTGAATTATCTATTTCAAAGGTCGATTATGGTAGATTACCTAATTTATTAAATAAAAACTTTACAAGTGACATTGTTTTTAACTGGAATGGAACAACAGCTGGTGTTTGTGTTCCTGATGCTGATTGGATAGATGATAAACGTGTTGGGCTTACCATCTGTGATGCAACTTCAGCTGCATTTGCGATGAATATTGACTGGTCAAAATTAGATGTTACTACATTCTCTTGGCAAAAGTGTTTAGGTGGTGAAGGTGGGCATGGAATGATTATATTATCTCCTAAAGCTGTTGAAAGAATTAATTCATATAATCCACAATGGCCGATACCCAAATTATTTCAACTTAAAAAAAATGGTAAATTAAATATTGATATTTTTTCTGGTTCCACAATTAATACCCCTTCAATGCTTTGTGTTGAAGATTATATAGATGCTCTAAATTGGAGCATAGATATTGGTGGATTAGCAGAACTTATAAAAAGGTCAAAAAATAATTTAAATATAATTGCTGAATGGGTTTCTAAATCTCACTGGGTAGATTTTTTATCTGAAAACTTTGATACAGTGTCTAATACATCTATTTGTTTAAAATTAATTGACCCAAAAATAATTAATCAATCATTGGAAGTTAAAAATAATATTGAAAAAAATATTATCAAACTTTTAGAAGATGAGAATATAGCTTTTGATATAGGTAGTTATAGATCAGCACCTCCTGGACTAAGAATATGGGGAGGACCAACAGTAGATAATGATGATATTAAAAAATTATTACCTTGTTTGGATTGGGCCTATGACAAGACTTTAAAAACACTAAAATTAATTTAAATTTTGAGGATAAAGGCATGCCAAAAGTATTAATAAGTGATAAATTAAGTGAATCAGCTATTGAAGTTTTCAAAGAAAATAAAGTAGAAACATCCTATATGCCTGGTATTGAAAAAGAACAATTATTAAAAATTATTGATCAATTTGACGGTTTAGCTATTCGATCTGCTACAAAGGTCACAGAAGAAATTTTTAAAAAAGCCAAAAATTTAAAAATTGTTGGTCGTGCTGGCATAGGTACAGATAATATTGACAAAATAGCTGCAACTAAAAATGGCGTAATAGTTATGAACACACCTTATGGAAACGCAGTAACTACTGCTGAGCACGCTATAGCTCTTATGATGTCTTTGGTTAGGATGATACCAAGAGCCGACGATTCTACGAGACAAGGGAAGTGGGAAAAATCAAAATTTAATGGTACAGAAATAACAGGAAAATATTTGGGTCTAATTGGTTGTGGAAATATAGGCTCAATTGTTGCTAATAGAGCAATAGGTTTAAAGATGAAGGTTTTAGCGTTTGATCCTTTTTTATCAAAAGAAAAAGCATTTGAATTAGGTGTGGATAAAGTAGAATTAGAATATCTATTAAAAAACTCTGATATCATATCTCTTCATACACCTTTGACAGATGATACTAAGAATATTATTTCATCAAAAGCAATAAGCACGATGAAAAAAGGTTCAAGGATTGTTAATTGTGCTAGAGGTGGTTTAGTTGACGAAATCGCGTGCAGAGCTGCGTTAGAAACAGGTCATTTAGCAGGAGCAGCTTTCGATGTCTTTACTGTAGAACCAGCTAAAGAAAATATTTTGTTTGAAGCCCCCAACCTAATTGCGACACCTCATTTAGGAGCGGCTACTTTAGAGGCGCAGGAAAATGTTGCTATACAAATAGCTCAGCAAATGTCTGACTATCTCAATACTGGTGCTGTTGTTAATGCTCTTAATTTTCCAAACGTAACTTCAGATGAAGCCCCAATATTAAAACCATATATTAAACTGGCGTATCTTTTAGGCTCATTTTTGGGACAAGTTACACAAGAAGGTGTTACGAGTATAAAATTAGAATTAGATGGAAAAGCTTCAAATATTCAAGACATGCCTTTAATGGCAAGTGCCTTAGTTGGTATTTTGGAACCTACATCAGCAGCTGTTAATAATATCAATTCTGCTTCAGTTGCAGCAAGTAGAGGTATAAATTTATCAACAATAAAACACGAAAGACGTTGTGATTACGAAACTTTAGTAAAAATATCTATTCGTCATGAAAAAGGCGAGAGAACAATATTAGGTACTTTAATAGCCGGTAACAAGCCTAGAATTGTAAATATTCAAGGAATACCAATAGAGTCAGATTTTCCTAAAAATGCTCTTTATTTAAGAAATTATGATAAGCCTGGGTTTATTGGTGATCTAGGCAATGCATTAGGTAGCCAAAAAATTAATATTGCTTCATTTCATTTAGGCCGTCGTGATGTGGGTGGAGAAGCGATAGCATTAGTAGAAGTTGATGAAGCAATTAACGATAAAATAGTTTCTGAAATTAAATCTCTACCTCAAGTAGCTCGAGTTAATTCAATTTGTTTTCAATAAATTTTATTTATAAAAAATCAGAAAAATTATTAGATAGATTATTAACTTTGTTATATAAAATATAATTTAATCTAATTAAGGCTGATATAATGATTAGTTCATCAAGTAAAAAGGGACTATTGCCAGCTGGCTTGAGTGACATACTTTATCCCGACGCTCGTATTCAAGCAAAAACCATAGAAAATCTGTTAGATGTGTTCTCAAATTATGGATATATGAGAGTAAAGCCTCCACTAGTTGAATATGAAGATAGTCTTCTGTCAGATGGACCAGGTGCAGTATTGAAAGATTCAACTTTTAGGATTATGGACCCATTATCACAAAGAATGATGGCTTTAAGATCCGACGTAACTGCCCAAATTTCTAGGATTGCTTCTACACGTTTATCACATTTACCTAGACCACTTAGATTGTCATATTCTGGCGACGTTTTAAGAGTAACAGGTGATAGTTTTAATTCGGAACGTCAAAAAACCCAGGTAGGTGCTGAACTAATTGGTCCAAAGTCAGAATTAATAGATTCTGAAATTATACTTGTTTGTTTACAATCACTAAAATCAATAAATATTAGAAATATTACAGTTGATTTAAATTTACCTTTTTTAAGGGATTTGTTTTTAGATGGAATTGAAAATTCTCTAAAAGAGAAAATCAATGAAGCAATAGATAGAAAAGATTCACAAACATTAAAAAAATTAAAATTTAATAACTTAGATATTATTTTGAAATTGATGGAATGCACTGGTAATTATGAAAATGGTATTAAGAAGTTATCTGAATTAAAATTAGACGGAATTCTTTTAGAGGCAAGAGAATACTTATTAAAAGTCATTAATATTATTAAAGAAAATGATAGTTCTATAAATATTTCTATTGATCCACTTGAAAACAGAGGATTCAAGTATCACACAGGTTTAACATTCACAATTTTTTCTGAAATGTTTAAAGGTGAGATTGTAAAAGGTGGAAGTTATAATACTCTATCGGGCGAAACGGCAACTGGCTGTACAATATACACAGAAAAATTTCATAATTCATCAGTATCTTATAATCAAAAAGATTCGGTTTACATACCATATTTAAATATGATGGAAGCAGACAAAGTTATTAAAAAAGGGTTTAGTGTTGTCTTTGGAAGTAAACTAAATAACAATTCTGATAAAGAAGCAACTGAATTGAAATGCAAATATATATGGAAAAATAATACCATAGTGAAATTAAAATATTAAGATTTAATAATTAAATTAAGGGATCTTCGATGAGTAATGTTATTGTCATTGGTACACAATGGGGAGATGAAGGCAAAGGTAAAATAGTTGATTGGTTATCTGAAAAGGCTGATTTAGTCGTAAGGTTTCAAGGAGGTCATAATGCTGGGCATACTCTTGTTATAGATGGTAATGTTTTCAAATTATCACTGTTACCCAGTGGTATTGTCAGAGAGAATACTGTTGCCCTCATTGGTAACGGTGTTGTAATTGATCCATTTCACTTAATAAAAGAAATTAAACAACTAGAAGAAAAAAATATTAAAATTTCTTCAGAGAATTTAATTATTTCTGACGCAGCTTTCTTAATTTTACCTATACATCAATTAGTTGACGAAGTTAGAGAAAAAAATAATGGCTCCAAAAAAATAGGCACAACTGGTAGAGGAATTGGTCCTTCTTATGAGGATAAGGTAGGTAGAAGGGGCCTTAGAATATGTGATTTTTTTAATAAAGACAATTTTGAAAGTAAGTTAAAAAAACTTTATGATTTTCATAATATATGGTTGACTGCAATAGGGGAGCCTAAACAGAATTATAATGAAGTTATAAAGGAAATTTGGAGTCTTGGACAAAAAATTATTCCATTTACTAAACCATCATGGGAAATTATATATAATTACAAAAACAGATCTTCAAATATTTTATTTGAGGGAGCTCAAGGTACTTTTTTAGATATTGATCATGGAACTTACCCCTTTGTAACTAGTAGTAATACAGTTTCTTCTCAAGCAGGAATTGGTTCTGGAGTTGGGCCTACATCTATGGATTATACTCTTGGCATAACTAAGGCTTATACAACTAGGGTTGGTTCAGGGCCATTTCCATCAGAAGATAGTGGGGAAAATGGTATTAAGCTAGGTGAAAAGGGCCATGAGTTTGGAACAGTTACTGGAAGACAAAGACGTTGTGGTTGGTTTGATGCAGTTTTAGTAAAACAAGCTGTAGCTTTGTCAAGCATTGATGGTATTGCTTTTACAAAATTAGATGTGTTAGATGGATTTAAAGAAATTAAGATTTGCGTCGGTTATACTTTAGATGAAAAAAACATTGATTATTTACCTACCTCTACTCTTGAACAAGAAAAGGTTAAACCGGTCTATGAGGTAATGAAAGGTTGGAAAGGGTCTATAGCAGGTGTTCAAAGTATAGATTTATTGCCTAATGAAGCAAAAGATTATATCAAGAAGATAGAGAATTTAATAAATTGTAAAATTATAATGATATCAACCAGTCCTGAGAGGATGGATACTATATATTTAGAAAATCCTTTTGCAATCGTTTAGAAATATTATTAATTCTATATTAACTTAATTTCACTAGCCTTTAATTTCATAGCTTCTTGAAGTTTTTCAAAGGCTCTATTTTCGATTTGTCTTATTCTTTCACGGCTTACTTTATACTCTTGAGATAAATCTTCTAGTGTCATGGGATTATCAGTTAAACGTCTTTTTATTATTATATCCTTTTCCCTACTTTTTAATAGATTAAGTGCATCAATCATTAATTTACTTCTTATAGTTTTTTCTTCATGTTTTTCAAAAAGGGTTTCTTGATTTTCTCTATCATCTGTAAGTAGATCTTGCCATTCAGTTTCTTCACCATCATTCTTGTTCATTTGTGCGTTTAGTGAATGGTCACCACCTAACATTCTTCTGTTCATGCTTATTACATCATCTTCAGAGACATCAAGGCTTTTAGCAATATGATTTACTTGATTAGGAGATAAGTCACCATCATCAAGAGCATTAATTTTACTTTTAATTTTTCTTAGATTAAAAAAAAGTTTCTTTTGGCTAGCAGTAGTTCCTATTTTAACCTGAGACCAAGATCTTAATACAAATTCTTGGATAGCAGCTTTTATCCACCACATAGCATAGGTCGCTAGTCGAAAACCTCTTTCAGGATCAAATTTCTTGACAGCATGCATCATCCCTATGTTGCCTTCAGCAATAAGGTCAGCAACTGGTAATCCGTAACCTCGATAACCCATAGCAATTTTGGCAACTAATCTGAGATGACTTGTTACAAGTTTATGAGCTGCTTTTGTGTTGTTTTTATCAAGCCAATCTTTTGCTAGATTGTACTCATCTTCAGCAGTTAACATAGGAAATTTTTTAATTTGGTCTAAGTATCTACCAAGATTATTATCAGGTGATATTAGGGCTACACTCATTGGTTCACTTTTAATCATCTATAAAACTCCATGATATTTATATAAGCTTATTTTTTAATTTTTAAAGAGTTTTTTTTGTTTTTTTAATAGTTGTTATGTTCTAATATATTTATTAATTTTTTTATATCTTGAGGCAATGGACTGACAAAATCTAAATGTTTATTTGTAATTGGATGGTTAAAAGATAACTTAATTGCATGCAAAGCTTGTCTTTTAAATTGTTTAATTAATTCTAATTTCTTTTTATAAAACTCACTTTTAAGCCTCTTTTTCATTAGAGCTTTTCCGTATACATTATCTCCAATTATACTATGACCTAGATCAGATAAATGTACTCTAATTTGGTGAGTTCTACCAGTTTCAAGCTTGCATTCAATTAAGGTTCCAAATGGTGCATAAATATCTAAAGTTTTCCATTGAGTAATAGCCAACTTACCTTGCTCGGAAATACTCATTTTTTTTCTATTAATAGTCGATCGAGCTATTCTTTTATTTATAATACCTTCAGTAGGAGGCTGTCCCCATACAATAGCATTGTATCTTCTGTCCAAATCATGATTACTAAAAACTTCACATAATTTTGTGTGGCATAATTCTGTTTTTGCAACAACCATCACCCCACTTGTATCTTTGTCTAATCTATGAACTATCCCAGGACGTTTCACTCCACCAATACCTTGTAAACTTGCCCCACAATGATGTAAAAGAGCATTAACAAGAGTTTTATCAGGATGACCGGGAGCAGGATGTACAACCATTCCTGCTATTTTATTTAAAATCAACAAAAATTCGTCTTCATAAAGAATTTCTAAATTAATATTTTGAGGTGATGGGATTGCTTCAATAGCTTTAGGGAGATTAATTTTAATTAAGTGACTAGCTTTAACTTTAAAAGATGGATCGTTTATTATGAGATTATCCACTTCGATTAGCCCGCTCTCAATTAATTTTTTTACTCTACTTCGGGACATCGATAAATTATTATTATTTAACTCTTGTTTTGGTGCATCACTTACTTTAATAGCTTCTGTAATCCACGCGATCAAGTCCTATTAGTAAGAATATTACACAATAGTCTTTGACTGGTAATATTATTTCTATAGGATTTGTCATGTTTAATGTACTCGAACTCAAAAAAAGAAAGTGAAGCTAAGATGTTTCTAACATAAAGATTATAAAAATTATTGCTATAATTTTAGGTAGTTTAATAATATTAGGCTTAGTAGCCCTATTTTTTGGATTGGCTAATAGTTATAACAGTTTGGAAAAAAAAAATAATAACATTTCTACCAAAACAATTGAAAAAAAGTTAAATCAATTTAATTTTTTACAGCCTAAAGATGCTCAATTGATTTCTTCCTCACTTGGAAAAAACAACGAAATTTTACTTA